>JAHHRK010000007.1 GCA_020025795.1 Faecalibacterium sp.
GGCAGCCATATAACAAGAAACGGAGTGTATCGAAATTTCGATACACTCCGTTTTGGTTTTCCCGAGTTACTTCCTTATCTGGTGTATGAAAAAGTCATGCCGCCTTTTTCAGTTGCACGGATTGCCTGGTTACATTACTCCAGATCGTTCTTAATTTTGAAGACCAGCTTCTTGACCTTATCGCAGCCCTGTGCCTTGATGGAAGGCTTGTGCGGCTCCATGGCCTGGAACAGAACAAAACGGCCGGGGCACAGCATACCTGCGCCGCTGGTCACAGCGTCCATCAGGCAGGAATCGGTGGTGGAGTCGTACGCCTTGGTGATTTTAGTCTCGCCAAAAGCAACCTCGAACAGTTCGGTGCCTTCCAGCACGAGCTGCAGGTCGATGGTGTTCTGGTGCATCTCAAACTGTGCCTTTTCGCCGGGGATGGTGGCAGCATCGGTCACGTTGACAAACACCTTGTCATCAATCACGGTCTTACCCAGAGGCAGCTCGGACAGTTCGTTGTTCAAAATGTAGCGGATCGCAATGTCCACATTCTTGGACATACCTTTATACTGGCTCAGGTTTTCAATGGTATCGTAAATCATAATTTTTCCTCCATACGTATTCAGTTGGCGTCGGTGCCTTCAAACTGGCTTTGATATAGTTTAGCATAAAATCCGTTTTGTGCCAAAAGTTTTTCGTGAGTGCCTTGTTCGACGATTTGCCCATTCTGCATAACAAGGATCATATCGGCCTGCTGAATGGTAGATAACCGGTGCGCCACAATAAAGCTGGTTCGTCCGTGCATCATTTTTTCAAACGCCTTTTGGATGCGGATTTCGGTGCGGGTATCGATAGAACTAGTGGCTTCGTCCAAAATCAGCATGGGCGGCAGCCGCAGCATCACACGCGCAATGCACAAAAGCTGTTTTTGGCCTTTGCTGATATTGCCACCATCCTCTGCAATGACCGTGTCGTATCCCTGCGGCAGGCGCTTGATGAAGCTGTGGGCATGGGCGGCTTTTGCCGCTGCAATCACTTCTTCCAACGTGGCATCAGGGCAGCCGTAAGCGATGTTTTCACGAATTGTGCCAGCCTTCAGCCAGGTGTCTTGCAAAACCATGCCGTAGCTGCGGCGCAGGCTTGCACGGGTTACATTGCGGATATCTTGCCCGGATACCTGGATGCTGCCACTGTCCACATCATAGAAGCGCATCAGCAGGTTGATCAGCGTGGTTTTGCCGCAGCCTGTGGGACCAACAATCGCCACGCGCTGGCCAGGCGCTACATCCAGGCAGAAGTCCTGAATCAGCGGGCGGTGCGGCGTGTAGCGGAAGGAAACGTGGTCCAGCTGAACGTGTCCGTCTGGAGCCAAAACAGCAGTATTTTCCACGTCGGCAGGCTGGTCGGCTTCGTCCAGAAGCTGATAGACACGCGCCGCACAGGCCAGTGCATTTTGCAGCTCGGTCAGCACACTGGAAATTTCGTTGAATGGTTTGGCGTACTGACTGGCATAGCTGAGAAATACGCTCAATCCGCCGACGGTAATGGCACCGGAAACGGCGTACAGTGCACCAATTAGGCCCACTGCAGCATAGATGATACTGTTTACAAATCGGGTGCAGGGATTGGTCAAACTGGAAAAGAAAACAGCCTTTAAGCTGGTGTCACGCAGGGTTTCATTCAGGTCGTCAAATTCGGCGAGTGCAGCCCGTTCCCGACCAAAGCACTTGACTACGGTTTGGCCTTCTAGCATTTCGTTGATGAAAGCGGTTTGGGCGCCGCGCGCTTCGGTTTGCTTGCCAAAATAGCGGTAGGTATGCTTTGCCAGAAAGCTTGCTACAAAAAGGCTCAACGGCGTTAAAAGAACCACTACAAGCGTGATAATAGCGTTCAAATGCAGCATGAACAGCAGCGTGCCTAAAATGATAAAAATGCCACTGAACAGCTGGGTGAAACCCATCAAAAGGCCGTCGGTGAAGGTGTCCACATCGGCAATCATGCGGCTGACCAGGTCGCCGGTGGGGTGGCTGTCCAGATAAGAAAGTGGCAGAGTCTGCAATTTTTCCATGGCTGTATTACGCAAATCACGGGAAACGCAAAACGAAATGCGATTGCTGCATACCGACAAAAGCCACTGTGCCAGCGCAGCAATGCCGATGCCAGCGAGAATTGCGGTTACGATTTGCGCAATGCCGGCAAAGTTTACCTGACCGGCCCCAAGCATTTGGTCAATGGCACGGCCGCACCAGATGGGAATCAGCAGCTGCACCGCCGCACCCACAGCAGCACAGGCAAAGCCTGTCAACAGGAAGAAGCGATAAGGGCGCACGCCATGTAAAACGCGCCGCAGCGTGCGCTGACTTTCCGGCGTACCAAGGGCGGTCAAATCTGATTTTTTCATGCGCGTATCCCTCCTCCCTGAAACTGACTTTGATAGATTTCCTGATAAACGGGACAAGTTTCCAGCAAAGTGGTGTGTGTGCCGCAGCCCACGAGTACGCCATCGTCCAGCACAAGGATTTGGTCGGCGTGCTGCAGGCTGGCTGTGCGCTGGGAGATGATAAAGATGGTCATATTGCCCGGCAGCTTGGCAAGCGCTTTGCGCAGGGCGGCATCGGTAGCAAAGTCCAGCGCGCTGGCGCAGTCGTCCAGAAGTAAAACCTCCGGTTTGCCGACTAAGGCGCGTGCCAGTGTAAGCCGCTGGCGCTGGCCGCCGGATAGATTACGACCGGCCTGTTCCACAGGAGAATTCAGCCCAAGCGGAGCGTGGCGCACAAAATCTGCGGCCTGGGCGGTTTCCAGTGCAGCCCAAAGCTCTGCGTCGTCGGCATTGTCGTTGCCCCACAAAAGATTCGTGCGCACCGTGCCGGAGAACAGCTGTGCATTCTGGGGGACAACGCCCACCATACGGCGCAAATCGGTTTGTGCCCAATCGCCAATTGGATTGCCCAACAGCTGTACTTCGCCCGAAGTGGCATCGTATAGGCGGCTGATGAGTTTGACAAGGCTGGATTTGCCGCTGCCTGTGCCGCCAATCACGCCGATGGTTTGGCCGCGCAGCGCCGTAAAGGAAATGTCGTCCAAACTTTTTCCGCCTGCGCCGGGATAGGTCAGGCTCACATGGTCAAATTGCACCGCAGGAGCAGCCGTATTTGTAGCGGCGCTTTGACTGGGAAAAGCCATGCCTGCCGGCGTATCCAATACAGCGGAAACACGGCCCATGCAGGCAGATGCCTTGCTGATGAGGACGATAGTATTCGCCATCTTTACCAGTTCTAGTAAAATCTGGCTCAGGTAGTTGATGAGCGCAATCACATCGCCGCTTAACAGCAAACCGCCATTGACCTGTGCTGCGCCGATTTGCAGCACCGCAATCACGCCCAGATTGATGACCAGAAAGGTCATGGGATTCAATAGCGCAGAAATGCGGCCTACGCGCAGCTGGGCAGCGGTCAGGACACGGTTGGCATCGGCAAAACGTTTGGTTTCAGCGTCCTGCTGGTCAAAGGCACGTACCACACGCACGCCGGTGAGGTTTTCACGCGTGATGGAAAGTACAGTGTCCAGCTTTGCCTGAATCTTTTTGTAGTGGGGTGAGGTCCACGCCATCAGGCCGAACACGATAACAAACAGCACCAGTACAATCATTGAAAAGATACCGCCGGCTTTCGGGCTGATGACGAAAGACAAAAGCAATGCACCGAACACGATAAAGGGACTGCGCAACAACAGCCGCAAAAACATATTTACGCCGTTTTGCACCTGATTGATGTCGCTGGTCAGACGGGTAATCAGGGTACTGGTTCCTACTGCGTCAACCTGGGCAGCATCCAGCAATTGTACTTTGGCAAACAACCGGCGGCGCAAATCCGCCGAGCAGCCTACCGCTGCTTTGGCTGCAAAATACTGGGCAGTCAGGCTGCAGCTGGTACCGATCACAGCCAGAAGAACCAGAAGCTCGCACTGGGCGAGGATGAAGCGCGTATTTCCTGTGGCGATACCGCGGTCGATGATATTCGCCATCACCAGCGGAACCGTTAAATCCAGCAGGGCTTCCAGCATTTTCAACAGAGGAGCAAGGATGCTTTCTTTTTGATATCGGCGCAGGCTTCGCAATAAATGCTGCAAGATGGTAGCCTCCTTTTCTTTTTGCACGATGTAAAATCATTCCATTATCATACCACAAAACCTATTAAGGGGGAAACCTTGCCTTGTATGGTATGATAAGAGAGAAGAAAAACAAAACTTTGCAGAAAGAGCCATAGTTCGTTCATATATTTGCAAGCTTTTATCCACAGCCCTGTGGTATGCTGAAAGCAGAGTTGTTTTAGTATAATGGAGTGTGAAGGTATGGGTAAAGTAATAGGAATCGATTTCGGCACAACAAACTCCTGCGTTGCTGTCGTAGAAGCGGGCAAACCGGTGGTCATCCCCAATGCGGAAGGTGAGCGCACTACCCCCAGTGTGCTTGCCTTTACGAAAGACGGCGAGCGTTTGGTGGGCAGTGCGGCAAAGCGGCAGCTTGCCACAAATACAGCGCGAACCATCAGCAGCATCAAGCGCCACATGGGTACGAATTATCAGGTCCGCGTGGACGGAAAAGATTTGAATCCCCAAACCATCAGCGCTATGATTTTGCAAAAGCTGCGCAAGGATGCCGAGGCTTACCTGGGCGAATCCGTTACGGACGCGGTGATTACCGTGCCGGCTTATTTTGATGACAGCCAGCGCAAGGCCACACAGGATGCAGGCCGCATTGCCGGCTTGAACGTGCTGCGCATCATCAACGAGCCGACGGCTGCTGCTGTGGCATACGGCCTGGAAAACGAAGCTGCTCAGAAAGTGCTGGTGTACGATTTGGGCGGCGGAACCTTTGACGTTTCCATCATTGAAATCGAGGACGGCACCTTCACCGTTCTGGCCACCGGCGGCGATACCCAGCTGGGCGGTGATGACTTTGACGAGCGCATTGTGGACTATCTGGTGCAGGAGTTCTTAAAGAGCGACCGTATTGACCTGCGCAAGGACCCGGCGGCAATGGGACGCTTGAAAGAAGAAGCGGAAAAAGCAAAGAAAGAGCTTTCTGCTGCCATCTCTACACAGATCAATCTGCCCTTTATCGCTGTGGACCGGGAAGGCCCCCATCATATGGATATCAGCCTGACACGGGCGCAGTTTGAAATGATGACCGGCGATTTGCTGGAGCGTACCAGTCAGCCGGTGCAGGTGGCTTTGACCGATGCAGGCATTTCGCCCAGCCAGCTGAACCGTGTGCTTCTGGTAGGCGGTTCCACCCGTATGCCGGCCGTAAGCCGCAAGGTAAAAGAGATTCTGGGTATGGAACCCAGCCACGGCTTGAATCCGGACGAGTGTGTCGCGATGGGTGCTGCGATTCAGGGTGGCTTGCTGCAGGGCGGCGGCAAGCTGGAAGGTGCAACCGGTCAGGCCGCACAGGGTCTGGTGTTGATGGACGTTACGCCGCTGACGCTTTCCATTGAAACTTTGGGCGGTGTGGCTACACCGCTGATTCAGCGCAACAGCATGATCCCCACCCGAAAGAGCCAGATTTTTACCACGGCTCGTGCTTTGCAGACCAGCGTAGAAATCAACGTTTTGCAGGGCGAACGGCACTTTGCCCGTGACAACAAGAGCCTGGGCAAGTTCAAGCTGGGCGGCCTGCGCGGTGGTTTTGTGGATAAGCCGCAAATCGAGGTCACCTTTGATATTGACGTAAACGGTGTGGTCAAGGTTTCTGCAAAGGATATGGCTACTGGCCGCCAGCAGGAAATCACCATCACCGGCAGCACCAACCTGTCCGAAGCAGATGTGCAGCGTGCTATGGCAGATGCAGCCGCCTACGAGGCAGAAGATGCGCAGCGCAAGCAGCGTATGGAACTGCACAACCAGGCTGAGATGCTGTCTTATGCAGTTGAGCAGGGCCTGACAAAGCACAAAAAAGAGCTGGACAAGGAAGAAGTCAACCGGGTCAAAGCAGATTTGAGCAACCTGCGCCGTTGCATCCGCAAGGATAAGCCGGACCGAATGAGCGAGGCAGAAATGCAGAATTTGGCTGCCGCAAAGACGGCGCTGGAACAAAGCGCTGCTCATTTGATGAATTTGTATATGGCAGATAAGCAGACGTCCGGCGCAGAGCAGTAAACGAAAAAACAAAATAAAAAAAGGGTCTGCCCCGTCGTGCGGGCAGACCTTTTTTATGAAATTCGTATCAGCCGCCCAGGTTTGCGACAAAGTCGGCAATGTGCTTCGGCTCGTAGTCGCCATAGCTGCCATTGGTCAGCGGGACCAGAGCGTTTGCCTCTAAAGCATCCCAGCTGGCCTGCTCTTTACGGACTTGAATGGGGTAGAAGTATACGCCGTTCTTTGCAGCAGCATCCCGGTCACCGAGCGCATCACCTACCATCAGAACGTGGTCCGGTGCGTAGCCCTGCTCCAACAGCTTGGCAATGCAGTGTGCTTTGCTGCCGCAGTCCTGTGCCAGAACGATATCAACATGATCCAGCAAGCCGTTTGCCTGCCATTCGTCCATGACAGCGTCGCGGTTGGCGCTGGAAACAATTGCCACGTTTGCGACCTTGGCAGCTGCGGCAAGACCTTCCTGAACACCGGCAAAAGGCTTCTTTTCGCTTTCGGGCAGCGTGTTGATGCTGGCGTTGACAGCCTGAGACCAGTGCAGCGCCTTGGTTAGTACAGCGTGCGTGGTTTCGTTGCTGGCCTGTTCGATGGCTTCGGTCAGAGCATCGTTGGAAAGCGCCTTGGTAGTCTCAACCCAGTTTTCCAGCGCAGCCAGGCCGTCAATGGGGGTATACTGCTGATGAATCTCAGCCAGCGCCATGGCCAGACCCTTAAAGCGATTGATGCCGCGGGTCATCTGGTACAGATTCAGTTCGTTCCAGCGGTCCAGAATCGGCGCACGCCAGGCATCCAGATGCCATTCGTCCACCATGCAGGGACCGAAGCAGCGGAAATGTTTGATGTCCATGGTATCCATGGCGCAGCCATCAGAATCTACGCAGACCAGAAAGTCTTTTGTTTTGGTAAAGAAATCAAAAGGGTTCATATTAAAAAATCTCCTTTTTTGAATTTCAAAATATTCGTACTGCAAGAATAACAAACAATAGTAAAAAACAGGATGTTCCGTGCTAAAAAAGAAAGAATGCGGGCAGAACCTAGTTCGAGATTTCGTCGTCGGAAAAGCGTTTGTGGTAAACGAAAAGGCATGAAATCAAATGCACGCAAAGAGGAGGTGAAAGGGATGCAGGTGGATTTTTTGCAAGTGCTGAAGACCCTGTCGGCTGCACATAATTTGAAGCTGACGAAGGTGGTGGCGCCTTTTACGGATCTGAAGAACTTTGACTACGGTCTGCGGCAGTCATTGGACCCTCAGCTGGATTGGGACGCATTGGGGCACCAGATGGTGCAGGAAGCGTCACCCCAGACATTGATTTTGGCGGAAGATGTTTTTGAGTTGAAATATGCTGTATTTGCGCTGCCGGATGAAGTGGATACCGCGTACATTCTGGGACCCTGGATTGGGCGGAAGAAACGCAGTGATTGCAGTGTGGAATGGTGCCGCCGCTGTCTGGGCGAGGAAAGCAACAAAGCAATTGAACAGTTTTATAATGGAATTTGCCGCATGAGCGGAGATTCATTTTGTGTATCGCTGGGGTCTTTGCTGACGATGGCACGCGGCGGAAAATCCGTGGAAATTGTACAGAGCAAATCGTTCCAGCCACTGGTTTTCGAGCCAGATATGCGCTGCTTCCAGGAGCCGCCGTTTGAAAAAGAACTGCCTGCCGCCATGCTGGAACGGCGCTACGCGGCAGAAGCGGCTGTGATGGATGCCGTAGAGCAGGGCAATGTGGGCAGTGCAATGGCTGCGTTTGAGCAGTTGGTACAGTTCCGCATGGAGAGCCGATTTGCTACGCCGCTGAAGGACATCAAAATGTCGTTGGTGATTTTGAATGTGCTTTTGCGCAAAGCCATTCAGCGCAGTGCGGTTCACCCTTACTATATTGACAGAATATCAGGTCGCTATGCGGTTCGGATCGAAAATATGACGGATATCGACCAGAGCAAAGAAATCGTACTGGATATGCTGCGGGAATACTGCGTGTATGTGCAGAAGTATTCTCTGAAACGATATTCACCGCTGGTGCAGAAGACCATGAACTATGTCAACCTGAATTTGAACAGTGCACTTTCTCTGAAAATGCTGGCAGGTATGTGCTACATCAGCCCCAGCTATCTGTCGTACCTGTTCAAACAGGAGACAGGCCAGACGCTGACAGACTATATCAATACCCGCCGTGTGGAGCGCGCCGCGCGCCGTTTGCGTAGCACAGATGACAGCGTGGCGGAGATTGCCGAAAGCGTGGGTGTGCTGGATGTGAATTACTTTACCAAAATTTTCAAAAAGAGCATGGGAGTCACTCCCACAGCCTACCGGAAACAGTGCCAGCAGGGACAGGTTTCTGCATCGTGACAAGACAATCGAATTTTAAACGCAAAATCGCTTGAAAATCCGATTGTCCCATGATACTATATAAAAATGTGTAACCAAAACCATAAGCATAGGAGAACTGTATAACATGTTAACTGTCCAAGACGTAAGCCTTGAATTTGATGGAACCGCCCTGTTTAAGCATGTGGATCTGAAATTTACGTCCGGCAACTGCTACGGCGTGATTGGCGCAAACGGCGCCGGCAAATCCACCCTGCTGAAGATTTTGTCCGGCCAGCTGGAGCCCACCAGCGGTACGGTGACGCTGGATAAGGGCAAGCGCATGAGTATCCTGGAACAGGACCACTTTAAGTACGACGCTTATCCGGTTATGACCACAGTCATTATGGGCAACCGCCATTTGTATGACATTATGGTGGAAAAGGACGAGCTGTATAATAAGGATCCGTTCACCGAAGAAGACGGCGTGCGTGCCGGCGATTTGGAAGCGGAATTTGCCGAGATGGGCGGCTGGGAAGCAGAAGCAGATGCTGCAATGCTGCTGAACGGTCTGGGCCTTTCCACGGAAAAGCATTATCTGCAGATGAGCGATCTGGACGGCCGCGATAAGGTCAAGGTGCTGCTGGCACAGGCGTTGTTCGGCAATCCTGACATTGTTCTGCTGGACGAGCCTACCAACTATCTGGACCTGGAAAGCATCCAGTGGCTGGAAGAATTCCTGATGGAGTTCCCCGGTACGCTGATTGTTGTCAGCCATGACCGTTACTTCCTGAATGAAGTTTGTACCCACACTGTGGATATCGACTACAACCAGGTGAAGCTGTACGCCGGCAACTACGATTTCTGGTATGAATCCAGCCGCTTGATGCAGCGCTTGGTCAAGCAGCAGAACAAAAAGCGTGAGGATAAGATCCGCGAATTGCAGAACTTTATCCAGCGCTTCTCTGCAAACAAGTCCAAGAGTAAGCAGGCTACCAGCCGTAAAAAGATTCTGGACAGTCTGCAGCTGGAGGATATGCCGGCATCCAGCCGCCGTTATCCCTTTGTTGGCTTTGAGATGGAGCGCGAGCCGGGCAAGGATATCCTGATGGTGGACGGCCTGACTAAGACCATCAACGGCGTTAAGGTGCTGAACAACGTTTCCTTTATCCTGAACCGTGAAGAAAAGGTGGCCCTGGTTGGCGATAACGAAGCTGGCCAGACGGCACTGTTCCAGATTCTGATGGGCGAGATGGAGCCGGATTCCGGCAGCTTCCGCTGGGGCGTTTCCACCAGCCA
Organism: Faecalibacterium sp.; assembly: GCA_020025795.1. Classification (GTDB taxonomy): domain Bacteria; phylum Bacillota; class Clostridia; order Oscillospirales; family Ruminococcaceae; genus Faecalibacterium. Next base: position 9,749 of record JAHHRK010000007.1, read on the forward strand.
GAGCTATTTCCCCAAGGATAACAGCGAATACTTCAATGATGTGGACCTGAACCTGGTAGAGTGGCTGCGTCAGTACGCACCCGAACCCACCGAGACCTTCCTGCGTGGTTTCCTGGGCCGTATGCTGTTCAGCGGCGACGAAGTGTACAAGAAGGTCAAGGTCCTGTCCGGTGGCGAAAAGGTTCGCTGCATGCTCAGCCGCATGATGATGGGCAAGGCAAACGTGCTGCTGCTGGATCAGCCCACCAACCACCTGGACCTGGAGAGCATCTCTGCCGTGAATGAAGGCATTGCCAGCTTTAAGAGCAATGTCATCTTCGCCAGCCATGACCATCAGTTCGTGCAGACGGTTGCAAACCGTATCATTGAGCTGACGCCGGAAGGCTGCCTGGATTATCAGGGCGATTACGATTCTTATCTGGAGTGGCGTAAGAGCCGCGCATAATTCGTTTACAAAGAAAAGAGCCGGGACGTTTCAAACGTCCCGGCTCTTTTTATATTACAGTGAGTGACTTACTTCAAATCTTCCGCAGATACGGATTCATCGTGTGCAGCCTTGAAAACAACACGGCCCAGTGCCAGCACAGCCAGCAGGTTGGGAATAACCATCAGGCCATTGAACATATCGCTGGCGTTCCAAACCAGGCTGACCTTCTGGACAGAGCCCAGCACGATGCAGGCAACGACCAGAATTGCATAAATTACATGGGCGGCCTTGCTGCCGTGGAACAGAGCCTTCACGTTGGTTTCACCGAAGAAATACCAGCCAATGATCGTAGAGAAGGCAAAGAATAGCATGCAGATCGCCAGGAAAATGTTGCCGAAGTGGCCAAAGGTCTGGCAGAAAGCTGCCTGGGCCAGAGCAGTGCCGTCCAGTGCACCTTCTACACCAGGCTGGCACAGGCCGCTGGTCAGAATTACCAGTGCGGTCAGGGTCAGAACAACAAAGGTATCAATGAAAACGCCCATCATTGCGATAATGCCCTGGTCCTGGGGCTTTTCTACCTTAGCCAGTGCATGTGCATGAGGGGTAGAGCCCATACCGGCTTCGTTAGAGAACAGACCGCGTGCTACGCCATAGCGCATGGCTTCTTTCACACCCAGACCAACCGCACCGCCCAGAACTGCCTGGGGCTGGAATGCGCAAACAAAAATAGAGCGGATTGCTGCGGGCAGAACAGGCAGATTCAAAATCAGCAGCACTACGCAGCCCAGAATGTAAAAGCAGGCCATAATGGGAACCATCTTTTCGGTAAAGGATGCGATGCGCTTGACGCCGCCCAGAAAGATGAATGCGGCAATGGCGGCAACCAGCACGCCGGTAATCAAATTGGGGATGTGGAAGGCATTTTGAAATGCCACGCCGATGGAGTTGGCCTGTACCATGTTACCCATCAGGCCCAGTGCCAGGATAATAGCCACAGAGAAAAATCCGGCCAGGAACTTACCAAAGTTGCCTTTGAAAGCAGCACGGATATAATAAATGGGGCCGCCGGTGATGTGGCCATTCTTATCTTTTGTGCGGCTGACCTGTGACAGAACTGCTTCGCCGTAGATGGTAGCCATACCAAAGAAAGCGGAAATCCACATCCAGAAAATAGCACCAGGACCACCGGCACACAGTGCAGTTGCACAGCCGGTGATATTGCCGGTACCTACCTGTGCGGCAATGGCAGTGGTCAAAGCCTGAAACGAGCTCATGCCTTCTTTGCCAGCCTTGTCGCCGTGCAGGTTGATGTTGCCAAACAGGCGGCGAAAGCCTTCACCGAATTTTCGCACCTGAACAAAATTGGTGCGGATGGTAAAGTAGATACCGGTGCCCAGCAAAAGGAACAAAAGCAGAAGTTGCTTGTTCCATAAAACGTCGTTTACGACGTTTACGATCTGGGTCAAAAATGCTTCCAGTTGGGTCATAAATTCTTCCATGATACAGCCTTTCTTTTTACATGTGCAAAAAACGGGGCAAGCTATCTTGGAAAGCAGTCTGTGGAAAATAAATTGAGCCGAGTGCATCAAATGATACAATCGGCTCTCAACAGACACAAGCACCCCAAAAGAAAGGGATGCAAGGGTCTACTCTGTCCTTTTACCTGAGAGATTCGGCGCGTATGCGCTTTGCACCTTCGGTACTCAAAAGAGATTCTCCAGAGCCACAATCCGCTTCTGGTCCTTGCCCCAAAGGGCGCCTGAGAGTTTTACTCCGTCGGCAGGCTAATCAGCCATTTTCCCAGAAACTTCGCTTGTCAATATGAAATTACAAGCAGAAGTCTAACATGGGCAGAAAGTAAAGTCAATACTTTTTGAAAAGGTCATACTTATGTTGCATTTTGGAGCTGCGAGATTGCGGCGCAGCGCAGCGGTAAAATTTCATGACTTTGAAGTGGCTTTGTGGTATACTAAGGCAAACGCAAAAGTGCTGCTGTAAAGCAGCTTCGGACGAATCGAACAGGAGGAAATACGATGCAGGCAACCATTCAAAATGAGTTTTTGACCTTGACGGCAGATACGCTTGGTGCAGAGATGATCAGTGTAAAAAATAAACAGGGTGAGGAGATGCTCTGGTGCGGTGATCCGCAGGCATGGGCAGGTCATGCACCGATTCTGTTCCCCTGGGCAGGCAACTATGCCGATGGATTTACTTATCAGGGCAAGCAGTATCCCGGCTGCCGCCACGGTTTCGCACGCCATATGGAATATACACTGCTGCAGGCTGAGGGCGACAGCATGACGTTCGAGTTGTCCAGCAGCGAGGAAACCAAAAAGCAGTATCCCTTTGATTTTGTCCTGACGGTTACCTATCAGCTGGTTGGCCAGAAGGTTCAGCTGCGTGTAACGGCCACGAACAAGAGCGGCGAAAAGATGCCGTTTGGCCTGGGCTTCCATCCGGGATTTGCGGTTCCGTTTGATGCAAACCACACCACAGAGGATTACGAGTTCCGCTTTGACAAGCTGGAAAATCCCATCTTGATTGATACGGCACCTCGTGGTCTGGCTAGCGGAAAGTGCAGTATTCTGGGTACCGGCATGGATACGATCCCGCTAACCGATGACCTCTTTGCAAATGACAGCCTGTGCCTGACCGGCCTGAACAGTAGCACGCTGGGCATTTATGAAAAGGATACCGGACGCCACATCAGCTGCGAGATCGCAGGCTTCCCGTATACGCTGTTGTGGAGTGCACCCACCGAAACGGTGCGCTTTGTATGTATTGAACCCTGGCGTACATTGCCTGGTACAGAAGGCGGCGGCATGGAGTTGAGCGAGCATCCTGCTGCTGCTGTACTGGAGCCCGGCGCAAGCGATACTACAATTTTGAATATCAACTTCGCTCGATAAAGAGAGGAGCGTCCTATGGCATTTGATGAACGTACCCGCCTTTTGGTAGGCGACGAGGCGGTTGACCGCCTGAAAGCGGCCCATGTAATCGTGTTCGGCGTTGGCGGCGTCGGTGGTTATACAGCTGAGGCTTTGGCCCGTGCTGGAGTTGGCAAGCTGACCTTGGTAGATGCAGATGTGGTGTCGGACTCCAACCGAAACCGCCAGATTCTGGCCTTGCTCTCTACGGTAGGTCAGCCAAAAGTAGAAGTAGCGGCCAAACGCATTGCGGAAATCAATCCGGATTGTGTGGTTGAGCCAGTTCAGCTGTTCTATGGCCCAGATACCGCAGATGCCATTGATTTTTCTGGCGCAGATTATGTGGTGGATGCCATTGATACCGTGTCGGCCAAGCTGGAGCTGATCGCCCGTGCCAAGGCCGCTAATGTGCCTGTGATTTGCAGCATGGGTACCGGCAACAAAATCCACCCGGAACTACTGACGTTGACCACGCTGGATAAAACCAGCGGTTGCCCACTGGCAAAGGTAATGCGGGTAGAATGTCGCAAACGTGGCCTGAACGATGTGCAGGTAGTGTACTCCACTGAACCTGCACGCAAGTGCTTTGTGCCGGATACGGAAGGCACAGGCCGCCATGCACCCGGCAGTATCAGTTTTGTGCCCGGCACGGCTGGTCTGCTGCTGGCAGGCAAAGTGATTCGGGACATTACGGGCCTGGATTAAATCAAAATGAGAAAATCCCGCCGGAGTATTGCACTGCGGCGGGATTCTTTGTGGAAAAATAAGCGAACGCACATAGAAAAAGCCCCATTGGCACCGTTTGCCAATGGGGCTTTGCTTGTTTATAAAAACAGGGGGAACATACCTTAGTCGTCATCTTCAGAATCGTCAGATGATTGAGAGGCACAGTCCGAATTGTCGGTGTCGTGTTCGGCATCGTCGTCTTCGTCTTTGCCTTCCTGTTCTGCCACGTCCGGGACATCGGCGGAAGAAGGCGTTTCCGGTTTATCGGGAGATGTCACGAGATTGGTGTCATCCGGGTGATTGTCATCCACCTCAGTATCGTCGTCCTCGTCTTCGGCATCCGCATCCTCGGCCTCCTCGGAAGCCTTTTCGGCTTCTTCCTCACGGCGTTCTTCTAGATCTTCCTGCAAGTCCTCTACGGCCTCGCGGAAATCTTCCTTTTCAGACCAGTGGGGTGTGGATATCAAAAGGTTGATCATCTGTTCCAATGCAGCTGCATCCAGATCATCCAAATCGTCCAGAACATCTTTATCGGCGTTGGGCAAATGATGGCCGGCAAGATACTGTCCCAGAGACAAATCACTTTCCTTGGCGGCAGGAATGTCCTGGGCTGTGCCGGTTAAAAGCAGAACGCTTCTGTCTGAGAAAAGTTCTTGCAACTGACGCTCCAGCCAAGGATCAGCTTCTCCCGTTTGCGGAGCATACCCCAACAAGCAGGGACCGTCGCCCACGAGACAGCGTAATTCTCTTTCGACATCTTGCAGTTGCTGCCCTTTCAGCGAAGTCAGCATACTTTCCGGAATACTGGCATCCACGGAGTGCACAGACAGGATGCGGAGATCTTTGTCCAACTCAATCTGCAAGCTCTGGTCGGCATCAAAGGATGCAACGGCATAGACCTGCACAGGCAGATGCTGGCTGAACAGAAGCACGGAAAAACAGATGGCAAAAATAGCCGCAACGCTTGCCAGCTGCCGCAGCAGAAGTCGGGTCTGGCGAGCATGCTTTTTCGCCTTGGGTGCCTCCTGATTTTGCGTCGCTGCCGGCTGGCTGGCGGCACAAAACAGAAGGGTGTTGTCGTTTTTCTGGCTGATAATATCTTCCGGCAAAATGTAAATCACATCACCGGTATGCAAACCTTGTTTTTTGCGAATGCGAATGATTTCACCGCCTGGGCGCATGGCCAGGTCCCATTCGCTTTTTAATTCAACTACAATTACTTTTTCATATCCGTACATAGCATCACCCCGTTTCCTTGATCCAGGTGATCAAACTAGGGAGTTTCTTAATGAAAATCAGCATGGTTGCCAAAATAAAAGTTTTGCTGCCTTTTACAATTTTATCGGAGACCTGGCACAGCTGGGCGACAGCACGCACCGGCAGTTTTCGCTTGCGATAGGTTTGGGATACAATGGCATCATCTCGGCTGGATTGTTCTGCTACACCGATTGCCCGAACGCGTGTGTCAGCGTGCTTAGGAGCTTTATTGACCAGTTGTTCCAGTGAGAGATCAAATAAGGCTAGTTCACCGACAAAGGTTTGAATTTCGCTGCGCAGTTCCAGGCTGTCATCTTGGGGCTGAGCCAGATCCTGACCGTTTTCCTCCATGGCCTCCAGCGAAACATCTGCATGCTGCCGGGCTTCGGACTGGAGATAACTGAGCAGACGACTTTTCATCACTAAGGCGGCAAAGCCGGGGAAGGCTCCCCGCTCTGGGGAAAACCGTTCCACGGCTTCGGCAAACGCCTGCAGTGCAATACTGAAAGCATCATCGTTTTCTACACAAATATAGCGGCCGGTCACAGTGCTCGCCGTACGGATAATCAGGGCCATATATTCTTCTACAAGGCTATCCAAATTTTCCATACAAATCGGCTCTGCCGTACACATACGATTCACCTCCGATACATTTACCTCCCCCAATATAGCAGGTTTGTCGGGCGCTTGCAATGGAAGATTGAATCAGGCTGCACGCTGATCGGCCAGCAGGTTTACGCTGTCTACGCCGCCCAGAGAGAAGATGTTGCGAATCAGGGGATCGCTCTGCTTCTGATGCAGGGAAACCTGATAAACGACTTCGTAGGAGTCGGAAAGCACATTCTTGGCCTTGACCATGCTGCGGGTGCAGCCGCCGTTAACCACGTTGCCAATCGAATCCAGGTCGGTGCTGCTGCCGCGAATGACCAGCATCATATCCCGCGGTGCATTACCACGGCGTGCAGACAAAACCATAAAAATAGCCAGAATCAAGCTGCCGATGATGCCAATGTCATAGCAGTTGGTAGCGGCAGACAAGCCGATAGCCATGCTCCAGAATACGAAACCAATGTCGCGGGGGTCGGTGATATTGGTGCGGAAACGAACGATGGACAGCGAACCCAGCATGCCCAGCGACAAAGCCAGGTTAGAGCGAATCAAGTCCATCAGAATCGTGGAAGTCAGTGCCAGAGCCACCAGAGTGACGGCAAAGCGGGGCTGATAGCTGTGCTTGCTGTTGGATAAACGGTAAGCAACCCACATGATGATGGTCAGTGCCAACGCACCCAGCAGGCTGGCAACGATCTGTGCAGTATTGGGTTTGGTAGAAATGGTAGCCAGAAGATTGTTGATGGTTTTATCGAATTGTTCCATGATATGTTCCTCCAAAACAGTGCTGTGTTTATTTTGTAGCTTGTACTCGGTCGAGGGCGAGTTCGTTCAAATTTACGTCGTACAAAACGGCGGTATCGCGGGATTTGTGCCAGATCTTTTCTTCCGGCCAAATCAGATCGCCGGGCTGTTCGTAACCGATGCAGGCAACTGCAAGGGTTTCATCGGGCTGCAGGGTTGTGCCCGCAGGGAAGAAGAAGCATTCATCTCCGCGCTTTGAGTAAAGCATGCAACCGGTTAGATCGGCAGGCGTATCCGCATTGTTGCGGATCTGCACCCGCTGCCCGGCACGATCTACTTCTGCAAAAGAAAGATCCAGGCAGCGGGGCAGATCCTCAGTCGTCACGTCTGCAACGGCCAAAGTATTTCCATCCGAGGAGAAATCGATTGCCAAACGGTCGCTCTCCGAATAATAGGGAATGATTTTGCGTTTGTCCAAGGCACGGCGGATCGGCACATTGACGGAATCCGGGTTTTCTTCTTCGTTGCCGGTGATAAGCGCAATCTGAGGTTTGACCTGATCCAGGAATGTGGTACTGGTGGAATCCGTTTCGCCGTGATGTCCCAGCTTTAATACGTTGGCACCCAAGGGCTCGCCGCTTTCCATAAATTCGCTTTCCTCGTCCAGTTCGGCATCACCCATCAGCAAAAAGCTTTGGTTGCCGTGTACCAGGCGAAGGATCAGCGAGTTGTTGTTCTGATTGAAATAGTCCACTTCAGCAGGCAGCCAGACTTTTGCCTGAACACCACCCAGATCCAGCATTTCGCCACCCTCCAACGGGACGGACTCAATCTCGTGATCCTGAGCAATATCGCCGGGGAGAATATCTGTGTAGCTGGAATCATCTTTGCGGGAATAGTAGATTTTTTTGGTGGGGAAGGCGGTAACCAGGGGTTCCAGGCTGCCTGCATGATCGTGGTGACCATGGGTAATAAAAATACCATCCAGGGTTTCAATCCCCTTTACCCGCAGCGTGCGGGCGATTTGGACGTAATCTTCATCCTTGCCGGTGTCCAGAAGATAATGGCTGCCGTCCGGGCAGGTGAACAAAAAGGCATCGCCTTTGCCCACTGTAATAAAGGTGAGGGTGAAATTACCGGCATTTTCTACGGGGACGGGGGTAGGATCCCCCACGGTATTAGACTGTTCGCTGCAGCCCACCAGGGAGATAGAAGCCAACAGGGCTGCCAGCTGCATGAATTCACGTCTTGTCATTTATGCCACCTGTGTTTCCGGAGCCAGAACGTTCACGCCCTGGATTCCTTCCATATTGTTGAATGTAACTACCAGATTTTCTTCCGCTTCCTGCGAAATACTCAAGTTGTATACAACCTCAAAGGAATTCTCAAATACGTTCTTAGACTGAATCTCGGTACCGGGAGTCTGGCTGAAAATCTCCTGAACAGGTCCGATCTGATCTTTCTGGCCGCGGACAATCATGGTCACAACATCTTTTTTGCCACGGGGACGACCAATCAGCAGCATGGTGCAGCTCATGACCAGTGTACCAACAGCACCTACGGCAAAAGCACCCAGCGCACAGGAAATACCGATGGACAAGGCCCAGAATACGAAACCTAAATCACGAGGATCTCTGGTGTTTGTGCGGATACGGCAGATAGACAATGCACTCAGAACACCCAGCGAAAGTTTTGGGCTGTTCTGAACCAGGGCAAGCAGAACGGTGGAAGCAAGAACCAGCATCATCAAAGTCACGTTGAACTTTCGGTTATAGGTCAGCGAATCGTGGCACATCCGATAAACCAGCATCAAAACGAGGGTCAGCGCGATGGCACAAAGCAGGCTGAGGGCCAACAGTGCAATAGAAGAAATATAGGCACGGTTGCCCATGGGGTTGTCGACTAAGTGTTTCAATAATTTACTCATGGTGAAGTTCCTTCCTTCGATCAGTAATAGAATTCTTTCAGCACCGAGCGGGAGGTGCCAAACTTGCTGGGCGGTTTACGCGTTAAATCACATTGCTCCAGAACCTGCTGAATCTGTTTGAACAGAAAACGATCGTACTTGATTTCCAGAATCGTTTCGTCCGGCGGCAGGCCACGCTGGAAATTCAGGTGCTGACTGAACAGGTCATAGCAGAAATCGCAGTAACGCAGGTTGTTGTCCATGGTTACGCGGGTGTTAAAGTTGGGATGTGTGTAGGCCCGGCGGTCATATTCAATGAGGGATACCGGCCGGTACAGCCGTGTAGTCATTAAATTATAGGCATAGCGGGCAGTGGGGTTGTCGTAGTGAAGCAGTACACTGTAATTCTGCTTCAGGATTTCCTGTGCGTCGGCTCGACTGACTACCACACTTTCTTTCAATTCCTGGCCGAAGTGCTTGCGCTTTAACTCGAACTTTGCTTGCTGGTCGTCCGGGTGGTAGACACGCAGGCGGATGCGCTTCTTGTCATCGGAGTGAAATTTTTTATCCATGTAGTCTTCGTTAGTAATGCCGTCAAAGTAAACGCTGCGTACCGTATAACCGTTATAGCCGCCATAGGCGTCCGGAGTCAGCAGCTGATCCAGCGACTTGAGCAAAAACATGCGGTCGGGCAATGAAATCAGATATTTGACTTCGCGACGCGATACAGCAAGAACTTGAGATGTAGGCATATATCGCTTCCTCCTTTTCTTTTCGCTATAAGATACGGGGGCTGGCAAAAGTTTGGGGACCACTTTTGGAACTTTTTTTGAAAAATTTTCAAAAAAGAAAACGCCTGCCGCAGTTTTGCACTGCAACAGGCGCTTTTGTGGGAAAGTGAAGCAAAGTGATTTTACAACAGAAACGGCGAGACAATTAAAAAAGACCGCCCCAACAAAGGGCGGTCTCAAAGTTGCTTGGAATAGAATCTGAATACAGGGAACTTTGCTTAGTAAGCAACGCCCCAAACGACCATCTTCTTAGCAGGCTTGCCGCAGCAGGGGCAAACATCGCTCAGCTGCTCCTGCTCGAAAGGCATGCAGCGGCTGGACAGGCCAGCTTCTTCCTTCATCTTCATTTCGCAAGCCAGGTCACCACACCACATAGTCTTAATGAAACCAGTGTGGTTAGCAGCAATTTCCTTGACTTCGTCGAAGGTGGTTGCAGACCAGGTACGGTTCTGGCGGTTTTCCAGAGCCTTTGCACGCAGATCGTTTGCCAGCTGCTCCAACAGAGCGGGAACAGCAGTTTCCAGCTCGTCCAGGCTGACGAAGATCTTTTCGCGGGTATCGCGGCGGCCCCGCCCGCACTGGTTCTTCTCGCTATCCTTGGGGCCAATCTCCAGGCGCAGAGGCACGCCCTTCATCTCCCACTGGCTGAACTTCCAGCCGGGAGAGTTGTCGCTGTCATCCAGCTTGACGCGGACGACCTTGGACAGGCGCTGTGCCAGCTCGGCAGCCTTTTCGCTGACGCCGGGCTTGTGTGCTGCGATCGGCACAACAACCAGCTGGAAGGGAGCAATAGCCGGGGGCAGAATCAGACCGCTGTCGTCGCCGTGGGTCATGATGATGGCACCAACCAAACGAGTGGAAACGCCCCAGCTGGTCTGGAACGGATACTGCAGCTTGTTATCGCGGCCCTGGAAGGTAACGTCGTATGCACGGCTGAACTTATCGCCAAAGTAGTGGCTGGTGCCGCTCTGCAGGCTCTTGCCGTCCTTCATCATAGCTTCGATGGTGTAGGTAGCTTCGGCACCGGCAAACTTCTCCTTGTCGGTCTTGCGGCCCTTCAGCACAGGAATGCACAGATCCTTTTCGCAGAAATCTGCGTAAATGTCCAGCATCAGCTGGGTCTCTGCCTCAGCCTCTGCACTGGTTTCGTGGATGGTGTGACCTTCGTTCCACCAGAACTCACGGCTGCGCAGGAAGGGACGGGTGGTCTTTTCCCAGCGCAGAACGCTGCACCACTGGTTGTACTTCATGGGCAGCTCACGGTAGCTGTGCAGTACGTGGCTCCAGTGATCGCAGAACATGGTTTCACTGGTGGGGCGCACAGCCAGGCGCTCTTCCAGCGGATCGTTGCCGCCGGCGGTAACCCATGCTACTTCGGGAGCAAAGCCGTTGACCAGCTCGCCTTCCTTCTTCAGCAGGCTTTCGGGGATCAGCACAGGCATAGCCACGTTTTCGTGGCCAGTAGCCTTAAACTGACCGTCCAGGATGTGCTGGATGTTCTCCCAGATTGCCTGACCGTAAGGGCGCAGGATTACAAAGCCCTTGACGCTGGAATACTCAATCAGCTCCGCCTTGGTGCAGATATCAGTATACCACTGAGTGAAGTTTTCTTCCTGGCTGGTGATTGCTTTAACCAGCTTCTGATTGTCTTTTGCCATTATACAATTCCTCCTAAGGCCGTACGCCAAACGCGGCGCGTTCCGTACGAACCTGAATTAAAAAGCGGCCCTGTGCCGCTTTTGCCAAAGAAAACGAAAGCTCCCGCAAAATCGGGAGCTTTCACTGTATGGGAGAAGATCACTCCTCGATTTCAGCGTTGTCCTCTACATACTTGACCAGATCGCCAACCAGACGCATACCCTCGATGGCTTCGTCAGGGATCTCAATGCCGAACTCGTCCTCCAGGCTCATGACAACATCTACTACGTCCAGGCTGTCGGCATCCAGATCGTTCAGCATATCGGTTTCCATGGTCAGGCTCTCAGGGTCGATGCTCAGCTGATCGGCCAGAATGTTGCGAATCGTTTCAAATGCGTTCATGTGATGATCTCCTTATATTTTGCTGTAAAATCAAATTTTTTTAAGGAAAGAACCTGCGCAAACACAACTTCTTTCCTATTGTTTATATCCCATGCGGGCGGCCTTGTCAAGCCTTGTTTGGCATGCATTGCGAATAAATTTACATACTTGTCATACAAATGGCGGCTGCCTATAATATAGTGATAAGACAAAACAAAGGAGGCGGGCTTTTTGAAGTTGAATTTTACCAAAATGCAGGGCTGTGGAAACGATTACATTTATCTGGATTGCCGTGCAACCGGCGTGCCGGAAAACATTGTCGGCCTGTGTCAGGATTTGTGCCCGCGGCACTTGGCAGTGGGGGCAGACGGCATCATTTGTATCTGCGCACCGGAAACCGAGGATGCACACGCCACGATGCGGATGTTCAACGCCGATGGCAGTGAGGGAAAAATGTGCGGCAACGGGGTTCGTTGCGTGGCCCAGTGGCTTCGTACCCACGAGCCTGCATTGGCGGACATTTCTCCTTTGCAAATTGATACCCGCGCCGGCCGCAAGACTCTTTTCTATAAGGAAGCGGGCGTTTGGCAGGCGGATATGGGAAAGTATAGTGCCATGGCTGCGGATTTACCTGCAATCGGTCTTGGCGAAGGTCCTTTGGTGAATGTACCGCTGACCGTACAGGAAAAATGCTGGCGCGTCAGCTGCGTGAGCATGGGCAATCCGCACTGCGTCACCATCGTACCGGATGTAGACCATTTGCCGCTGGCAGAAATCGGTCCGCATTTTGAAATGCATCCGGCTTTTCCCCAGCAGGTGAATACGGAGTTTATCCAGCTGGTCGATGAAACCCATCTGAAAATGCGTGTATGGGAGCGCGGCAGCGGCGAAACCTGGGCTTGTGGCACAGGCACTTGTGCTGCGGTGGCAGCTATGGTGGAGCAGAGCATTTGCCAGCCCAACACAGATATTCAGGTGGCATTGTTAGGCGGTACGCTCACCATTCGTGTTATGCCGGATCATACTGTATGGATGACAGGCCCGGCAAAGATTGCGTTTGAGGGTACCGTAGAACTGTAACGAGAGGGGGCAACATCGTCTCGGCATGAAAATAAACCACAATTTCAGCGCACTGGGACAAAACTATCTGTTTGCAGAGGTGGACCGCAGAGTGTGCGCATACGTGGAAAATAATCCGGGACGTGAAATTATTCGATTGAGCATCGGCGAGGGCTGCCGCCCGTTGGCGGCGTGCGTGGTACAGGCTATGCAGGACGCCGCTGCGGAGATGGGGACAGAAGCCGGTTTTCGTGGATATGGGCCGGCAGAAGGCTACGAATTTTTACGCCGCGCCATACAGGATGAATACGCGCGTTTTGGCGTAAAAGTGGATACGGACGAAATCTTTATCAGCGACGGTGCAAAAAGCGATTTGACACATATTTTAGAGCTGTTCAGTGCAGACAATACAGTGCTGGTGCCAGACCCGGTGTATCCTGTTTATGTGGACGATAACCGCCTGGATGGGCGGCGCGTGATTTATGCGCAGGCAAATGCAGAAAATGATTTTCTGCCCATGCCAAACTCAGCGGTTCATGCGGATTTGATCTATATTTGCAGTCCGAATAATCCCACCGGAGCGGCCTATACCTCACAGCAGCTGGCGGCATGGGTGACGTATGCATTAGAAAATGATGCGGTGATTTTGTATGATGCGGCGTATCGGTGCTTCCTCACCGATCCAGAACTGGCACGCAGCATTTATCAGGTGGAAGGCGCAGATCAATGTGCCATCGAAATTGGATCCTTTTCCAAACGTGCTGGTTTTACCGGAACGCGCTGCGGCTATACTGTGGTACCGCATAGCCTGAACCGGGAGAAGATGAACCTGAATGCCGTATGGCGTCGCCGCCAGCAGACAAAAACGAATGGTGTGGCATATATTGTGCAGCGTGGTGCTGAAGCGGCACTCAGCCCAAAGGGGCAGGCACAAATCCAAAAGGATTTGAATTACTATCGTGCCAATGCGGCGGTGCTGGGCGAAGCATTGGATGCAGCGAAGACTTGGTATTGCGGCGGAAAAAATAGTCCTTATCTTTGGCTGAAATGCCCCGGCGGTATGGGAAGCTGGCAGTTTTTCGACTGGCTTTTGGAACATTGCGGTATCGCAGGAACGCCGGGCGTCGGTTTTGGACCTTGCGGCGAAGGCTATTTTCGGCTGACGGCTTTTGGAGAAAAAGAAAAGACACATATCGCGGCAGAAAAATTGAAAGCGGCACTTTTGCAGCTATGATAAACAGAAAATCCCCGACCAAACAGGTCGGGGATTTGTTATACAGGAAAACTTACAGCTTGCAGCGATCCAGCCATTTTCCACGGAAATAGTAAATCAGGAACAGGATCGAAGCCAAGGTCCAGGTAAGGGGATAACTGAAGGTTACGGTGCTCAGCTCGTGGCGCAGGGGCACGACAAAGATGATCCAGACAAGGCGCAGCAGACATACCACAAAGACCGTAATCAGCGTGGGAATCTTTACATCACCGCAGCCGCGCAGCGTACCGGACAGAATCTCGATTGCAATATAGGTTACATAGGCGGGAACCAGCAGGTGCATCATTTCTACGCCCTTAGCAATCACAGCATTGTCCTGGCTGAATAGACTGAACAAAAATTCGCTGGCAGGGTACATGATAAGGCAGGTAATGATGGTGCCGACAAATGTTATGGACAGGCAGATGTTGGTGCCCTTTTTCACACGGTCAAACTTTTGTGCGCCAAAATTCTGGCCGGCAAAGGTCGTAATGGCAAGGCCCATGGAGCCCAGCGTCATCCAGTAGAGCATATCCACTTTACTGTAAACGCTCCATGCTGCGATGACAACGGTGCCAAAACCGTTGATGCAGCTTTGAATCACAATGTTGCTGATGTTGTACAGCGAAGCCTGGGCTGCCGCAGGCAGACCAATCGCAAAAATCTTGCCCAAAATCTGGGGGTCCATTTTCAGCTTGGAAGCTTTCAGATGCCAGGGCATATTTTTGGTTCGGGCCAGGCACCACATAATGCACAAGGCGCTGATCAGCTGGCTGAGGATCGTCGCAATGGCTGCACCGGCTACGCCCAGAGGAATTACAGCAACCAGCAGATAGTCCAGTACAATGTTTACCAGCGATGCGATAATCAGAATATACAGCGGACGTTTGGTGTCACCTACGGCACGCAGGATGCCAGTTCCGGTATTGTAAATCATCTGCGGAATCATACCGATAAAGTAAATGCGCAGATACAAAGCTGCATCGGGAACGACTTCGGCAGGTGTTTGCATCCATACCATGACAGCTTCGCTGGAGAAAAGCCCCAGAACCATCAGCAGTGCACCGCCAACCAAAGAAAGCGCCAATGCGGTGTGCACCTGGCGATCAACCAATTGGAAATCGCCGGCACCATAGTTCTGAGAAATGATGATGCTGGCACCGCTGCACAGGCCAACGAAAAAGCCTAGCAGCAAAGCGACAAAGGCACCGGTAGCACCAACGGCGGCCAGCGCGTCCGTGCCCACATAGTTGCCGACAATCAGGGTGTCGACCGTGTTATACAACTGCTGAAAAAGTGTGCCCAAAAAGATAGGGAAGAACAGCTTCATCAGCTGGCCGGGAATACTGCCGGTCAGAATCGGATTTTGATTGGTTGCAGTTTCTAACATAATGCCTCCGCAATAACGCACACAGTGGAACGAAAAACTCACAATTTCACATTCTACTACGAAGATAAATAAAAGTAAACACGCGATTTTTAACGAATTTGAGTTAGTTATTGGCCGGGCTTTTTGTTTGCTTTCACCATGCGGAAATCCTGCACCGCGGCGCGCAGCTGCCATACAAAAACGCAGAATATGGCCAGCAGAATCAAAACAAGCAGCACGACCCAGTAAGAGAATCCTTTTTGAATCACAGGGCGCAGCATGGATTCGTCGCCGGAAGCGGCAACGTAATCTCGATTGACCACACGGGTATGCAGATACTGGTACAGGATATTTTTTGCACTGCGGCGCAGTGCTGCCCGATAAGCCGGAGAGCTTTGCTCAAAGCGAACAAATCCTGCCGGTGTGCCGTCCATCCAGAGGTTACCACCAGCGCGCAAAGCCTGCCCACCGTTCATATAGGAGCGATGGTCGCTGTAATCGGTGATGACAGCGCCGTGAAAATCCCATTCGTCGCGCAGGATACCAGTAAGCAGAGCGGTGCTGCCGCCGGACCATACGCCGCCGATACGATTGTAGGCGGTCATCAGGCCGGTACCGCCGTATTCTTCCACCAGGATGCGGAACGGTTCCAGATAGATTTCCCGTAAAGTCTGTTCGGTCATCCAGGTGTAGATGCCGTCCCGATAGATGTGAGACTCCTGATCGTTGCAAATCAGGTGTTTAACAAAGCAGTAGGTGCCGGCTTCCAGGCTTCCGGCAACGGTATTGCCGCACAGCTTTCCGGAAAGCAGGCTGTCCTCGGAGTAGTATTCATAATTGCGTCCGCCAAAGGGCGTGCGGTGCAGATTTGCCGCAGGTGCATACCAGCCGCTGTATCCCAGCTGGGTAGCCTGCTGGCCAATCGTGCGGCCAATCTGACGGGCGAGGTCTGCGTTCCAGCTTTGAGCAAGCGTACTTGCGCTGGGAAAGCCTGTACCAACGCCGCGCTGAGGTGTATAGCCACCGATTTGGGATGGACCGTCTGCATCTTTGGTCAGCGGCTTGCCGATGCTGGGCAAGGGGGCAGTTTGACTGTATCCGTGAAATACCAGCTGTTCCAGTTCCTTTTGCGGAATCTGATACAGGAGTGGTTCCCACTGAGAGTGGTCGTAGTCTTCGCCCAAAGCCCAGCCGAGCGACGTGAGAATGCCATCTTCCTCGATTTGCAAAGATTCTGCCGGAGCAGCGGCAGCGGTTTCGACTTCCTGCTGTGCCCAGGCCTGCGCCATAGCATCGGTATACCGGTTTTGTTCACGCAGCTTCGGCGACATGGGGCGCGTGGTGATATTCTTTACCGGAAAGGTCCCTGCAAAATCCGCACGGCTCAGCCAGCGGATATTCTGTGCAGTGTCGCTGCCGTCCAGACTGATTTTGTCCATGGCGCTTGCACCGGTGAATTTATTGGTGACAGGTTGCCCTGTGATAGGGTCATTTGGATACTGAACAGGCTGGGTGAGCGGATAGGTGAAAGCGGATTCGATAGTGTGTGCGTCCCTGCGTAGAGAAAAGCCATACGAACCGGCATCCAGCTCATAGCCGGTAAAACCGTTGCGGTTGGCATCCAGATAGTCATAGCTCGCCAGATCGGAAAGCCGCCCGCTTACAGTAAGAATCTGGCTTTCGCCGGGGACGAGAGTTTGCGTCTTGGCAAAGTCCACCAGTTCCACAGCGGATTTTTCAATGCCGCCGGGCAGATAAGGTGGTGTACCGTATAGCTGAACCACTTCTTTGCCGGGACGCGTGCCGGTGTTGGTAATTCTTACGTGGAACAGCAACTCTTCTTCCGGGCTTATAGGCTGACCATCGGCAGGAGCGTCCAAAACCTCCCAGGAAAAATCTGTGTAGCTCAGCCCATACCCAAAGGGATACTGGACGACACCTGAATAGCCGTTGCCGTAAGGGGTCTGCACGTTGTTCCAAAAGCCTTCGGTATCTGCGGTTTCGTACCATTTATAGCCAACATAAATGCTTTCCGCATAATCCACATAGGAAACCTGATCGTACAGCTGGGGCCGGCTCAAATTGGTGAAAACGGCTCCCATAGGATACAATCCGTTGGCATTAGTGTAAGCACCGACACCGTTTTGGCCGGAATTGGCATAGCTGGCAGCAGAAGCAAAGTGATACGCAAAGGTGTCAGTGGTGCGGCCGCTGGGCGAGATTTTCCCCCATAGGATATCGGGCAGGGCTGATACGGCATCCTGACCGGAATAGCCTGCCAGCAAACAGGCGTCCACACCGGGAGTGGTTTCGATGGGGCCGAGCGCCATGGGGTTTGCTGCGTTCAAGATAACAATTACCTGCGGATAGGTTTGCCCCAGATAGGTGAGCAACGCTTGTTCTTCTGCAGAAAAATCCAGATAGGTGCGGCTTTTATCTACCACAATCGGGCCGCCAGCTTCGGTGCGCTTATATTGCATCTGGGTGCAGTCGTTGCTTTCGCCGGCCGGACGACCGATGACCAGAATCGCTGTATCGGAAAAGGCTTTGGCCTGTTCCAGTAAATCGTCCGTGTAGTAACGCTTATCCCGAATGTCAGGCTCGTACAGACGATAGGATTCTTCCGGAGAGCTGCGTAGTGTGGCAGTAAATTCACGTTCCGACTGGAACGAACGATACATCTGTATCAGTTGGGGATTATAGGCAATGCCGCTTTGCTCCAATGCGGTGAGAAAGTCTGTGTCCACTGTGGACACACCACCAGACCCAGAGCCGCCGCCCAGCCATTGGGTAGAAGCCCAGCCGAACACATTGACGGCACGAATCGAATCGGACAAAGGCAGCACACCTTCTGGATTATGGAGCAGGACGGTGCCTTCTGCCTGTGCCTGCAAAGCAAGCTGCTGCGCTTGCGCAGTGGTGTGGTTTTTTTGTGCGTCGGTGGCATCGCTTTGAATTGGAGTCAGGAATACATCCAGCACAGTTGCATTGGCATCAAGAATCGGCTTTGCCAACAGCGCTGCGATAAGCAGCAGTGCTGTAATGCCAGCTAGCATACTGTGCAGGTAAGGGCGTGGGCGGCGAAGCCTTTTGCGTTTTATCATAAAAGAACCTCCTGGGGAGCGCAGCGTGAAAAATCCTTTTCAGTATAGCACAGATATACATAGTATGAGCAGCTGTGATACAATGCATATAAAAAGGAGGGGTCATATGCAGATTCTGGTAGATGCGGACGCCTGCCCTGTGGTGCGCATTGTGGAGCAGATTGCCCGGCGGAGAAAAATTGCGGTGACGCTGTTTTGTGATACAAGCCATGTGTTGCGGTCGGACTATGCAGAAGTGCGAACCATTGGTGCCGGTGCAGATGCGGTGGATTTTGCGTTGACAGCGGCCTGCCGGGCGGGAGATGTCGTGATTACGCAGGATTACGGACTGGCAGCCATGATTCTTTCCAAAGGAGCATATGGTTTGCATCAAAGCGGAATGCGATATACCGATGATAATATTGACCGATTGCTGATGGAAAGACATCTGGCGAAGAAGGCTCGGATGGCAAAGGCAAAAAATCATTTGAAAGGTCCGTCGCGCCGGACGGCAGAAGACGACAAACACTTTGCAGCAGCACTGGAAAAGCTGCTGGACGAAATCGGCATATAACGCAAAAAAGCACGGAACGCTTACGGCGTATCCGTGCTTTTTTATTGCATTCATTATTCCGCAGGCGGTTCGGCAGGTTCACCTTCAGCAGACTGCGGGCAAAGCGGCGCTTTTTGCTGGCGATGAGCAACATCTGCTGCAAGCAGCGTATAAATGGTAGCGGCAAGAGGAACGCCCAGGAGCATACCGAAAATACCCAGGATACCGCCGCCCACTGTAACGGCAGCCATGACCCACAGGCCGGGCAGACCAATGGAACTGCCTACCACGCGAGGATAAATCAGGTTGCCTTCCAGCTGCTGCAGGACGCACAGGAAGATGATGAACAAAACGGCTTTCAACGGGGAGATGGTCAGAATCATGAAGAAGCCCACGAATGCACCGATATAAGCGCCTGCAATGGGAATCAATGCAGTGAAACCGACCAGTGTGCCAATCATGGTGGCGTAGGGCAGCTGGAATATCCACATACCAACGATGCACAGTACACCTAACACGACAGCTTCCAG
>JAHHRK010000070.1 GCA_020025795.1 Faecalibacterium sp.
GCTTACGCTCGTCCCGAGTGCGCTGACTGCTGGGCAAAGCTGTACTGCTCCGGCGGCTGCGCAGCCAATGCATTCCACGCAACCGGCACCATCCGTGGCGTGTATGAGCCTGGCTGTGAGCTGTTCCGCAAGCGCATCGAGTGTGCCGTCATGATGAAGGTTGCTGAAGAAGCAGAAAAAGACGCTGCAAAGAAGGACTAATCCATGCAGACGCCAATCTGGGATTTTGTAAAGAACTACGCAGAGAACGGTCCGGCACGCTTTCATATGCCGGGACATAAGGGTGCTGCTTTTCTGGGCTGCGAACCCTATGACATCACCGAAGTCAACGGCGCAGACGCGTTGTATGAAGCTGACGGCATCATTGCACAAAGCGAGGCCAACGCTACTCAGCTGTTTGGAACGGGACGTACGGTGTATTCCACAGAAGGTTCCAGTCAGTGTATTCGCGCCATGCTGTATCTGGCACTGACTCACCGACCCAAAGGCACTGCTCCGCTGATTTTGGCAGCACGCAACGCGCACAAAGCCTTTGTGTATGCTGCCGCTCTGCTAGATTTTCAGGTGGAATGGCTCTGGCCGGACGGCGACAGTCGCTCGCTTTGTGGCTGTCCTATCTCTGCTGAAACGCTGGAACACGCACTGAACGAACTTCCGCAGCTGCCAGCCGCTGTGTATATCACAAGCCCGGACTATTTGGGCGATGTGGCTGATGTAGCCGCACTGGCGAAGGTATGCCATGCACACGGCACACGGCTTTTGGTAGATAACGCACATGGTGCTTATCTGCGTTTTCTGACGCCGTCCCGGCACCCTATGGATCTGGGCGCAGACCTGTGCTGTGATTCAGCACACAAGACCCTGCCCGTTCTGACAGGCGGTGCTTATCTGCACATGAGCAAAGAAACGCCGCTTTCTCTGCGTGAGGATGCCAAAAACGCCATGGTGCTGTTTGGCTCCACCAGCCCGTCTTATTTGATTCTGTCCTCGCTGGATCGCTGCAATGCCTATCTGGCGGAGGAATTTCCCCACCGTCTGGCAGAAACCTGTACAGCACTGGATATCGTGCGGCATACTCTGGCCGAAAACGGCTGGCCGACCGAGCACACCGATCCGCTGCGCCTGACCATTCCGGCCGGCGGACATCAAAACGGTATTGCGCTGGCTCAACTTCTGCGAGAAAATCACATCGAGTGCGAATACGCCGATCCTGAATTTCTTGTTCTGATGCTCACGCCAGAAAATGATCCGCAAGATTTCGCTCGTCTGGTTGAGATTTTAGGCAAGAACACCGCCGCACCGGCGCAGCGTATTTCGCTGCCGTTGGCGCAGGGTGAGCGCGTACTTTCCATTCGGCAAGCATTGTTCGCTCCGCACGAAGCGATTGCTGCAAGCCAGTCTTTGGGGCGCATCTGCGGTGCTCCCACAGTAGCTTGCCCGCCTGCGATTCCCATTGCGGTATCCGGCGAGCGAATCGGCATCGAAGCGCTGGAACTATTTGCACATTATGGCGTCCAGACTGTGGATGTACTCAAATAAATGTCCATGATGGAACGGTCTCTGCTTTGGCAGAGGCCGTTTTTCTTGCGTTGGCCTTTCACTTGGTGTATGATAGGCAAGGCAAATAAACCGATACGAGGTACGCTATGAAAAACGATTTGACGCAAGGCAGTGTAACCAAAACGATGCTTCGCTTTGCCTTCCCCATGATTGCAGGTAATCTGCTCCAGCAGTGCTACAATATTGCAGACACCCTGATTGTCGGCCGCTACATCGGCGTAGATGCACTGGCCGCAGTTGGCTCCACCTATACCTTGATGACCTTTATCACCTCCATTCTGATTGGCCTTTGCATGGGCAGCGGCGCCGTGTTCTCCTGCTATTTTGGCGCCAAAGACCAGAAGAATTTAAAGGACAGCATCTCCACCGCATTCTTTTTGATTGGTGGTGTCACGCTGGTTATTAACGTACTCGCACTGGCTTTCACTGACCCGATTCTGCATCTGCTTCAGGCTCCGGCTGATATTTACGGCATCATGCGAGATTATGTGCAGGTCATTTTCCTGGGTCTGATTTTTGTATTCCTGTACAACTATTTTTCTTTCCTGCTCCGTGCGCAAGGCAACTCCTTTGTACCGCTGTGCTTTCTGGCTGCGGCAGCCATTTTGAATATCGGGCTGGATCTTTTGTTCGTGGCCGTCCTGCATTGGGGGATTCGTGGTGCAGCTTTCGCTACGATTTTGGCACAAGCCGTATCCGGTGTAGGCCTGTGGCTGTACACCTGGCTAACAGAACCTTCTCTGCGCCCCCATTGGGTTGGTTTCGGTCGGCAAAGCGATACATTCAAGCAAATCCTGCATTTTTCTACGGCATCCTGCATCCAGCAATCCGTCATGAACTTTGGCATCCTGATGATTCAAGGTCTGGTAAACAGCTTTGGTACCGCTGTTATGGCTGCCTTTGCTGCTGCGGTGAAAATTGATTCCATTGCTTACATGCCTGCACAGGAATTTGCCAACGCCTACTCCCTGTTCATCTCCCAAAACCACGGTGCCGGTGACCACGACCGCGTCCGCCGGGGCACTAAAAGCGCCGTGGTGGTATCGCTGTGCTTCTGCCTGGTGATTTCCATCTTTGTTGCGCTGGCTGCCCCCTGGCTGATGCAGTTCTTCATTGACGCAGACAAAGCCGACATCATCGCGATTGGCGTATCGTATCTGCGCATCGAAGGTGTATTCTACTGTGGCATCGGCCTGCTGTTCTTGCTGTATGGTTACTATCGCGGTATCGGTATTCCATCCATGTCGCTGGTGCTGACCGTGATTTCTCTGGGTACGCGCGTGCTGCTGGCATATGTTCTGTCCTCTATCCCTGCAATCGGTGTGACCGGTATCTGGTGTTCGATCCCCATTGGCTGGGTTCTGGCAGATATTTTCGGTGTGGTGTATATGCGCGTGCTAGCGCGCCGCAAAGCCAATTGACGCCTATTCTTTACACAACGTATATATTAGAAAGTTTTCTACAAAACGCCGCATCGTTCTGCACTTGGAACCCTGCGGTGTTTTCCGTTTTATATAACGTTTTGGAATAACACGACCATTTTTTACAAAAAAGTCGTGCTTCATCACCCCACGCCTGTCGTAATATTGTATAATAACGGTATCGTTTGCTTTTTATCATTGCGCTCTGTCCGCGATTTGCCTTCACCGGTTTGATCGCGTTTTATCCAAGGAGGACGTACTATGTTCAAGATTCTGATTGTGGAGGACGACGGCGAACTGCGCCAGCTGTTCCAGCATGTACTGACCAAAAACGGTTATTCGGTAAAAGGCGTATCCAATGGCCAGGAAGCATTGGACGCATTGACTGTGGATTACTGCGACCTGATTATCTCCGACATCATGATGCCGGTAATGGATGGTTACCAGCTAGTCCGTGCGCTGCGTAACAGCGGTAACCGCATCCCGGTTTTGATGATTACCGCTAAGGATGCTTTTGACGATATGCAGCTAGGCTTTCAATCCGGCATTGACGACTACATGGTCAAGCCCATCAACGTAAACGAAATGGTACTGCGTGTCGGTGCGCTTTTGCGCCGCGCCCAAATGATCAACGACCGGCGGCAGGTGATTGGCGGCACCGTTCTGGAATGTGACTCGCTAACCGTCACTACCAACGGCACCAGTATGTTTTTGCCGCAGAAAGAATTCATGCTGCTTTACAAGATGGCTGCTTTTCCCGGAAAGATTTTTACCCGTCAGCAGCTGATGGACGATATCTGGGGCTATGATTCCGAAACCGACACCCATACGGTGGATGTACACATCGGCCGCCTGCGCGAGCGGTTCCGCAACAATCCGGACTTCAAAATCGTCACCATCCGTGGTGTAGGATACAAGGTGGAAAAATTATGACACGAAACAGAAAACCTGCGCGTATCAGTATTCGTTTGCTTTTTACGATTCTAGTTATGGTGGAGCTTTTGGTGGTGGTCGTGCTTTCCTGGATCATCTCCGAAGTGTGCAGTCGCCTGTTCCAGATCACGCTGAACATTCCTTCTATCTTATGGCTTCTTGTGATTAGTCTGGTCATTGGCGGCGCGATTACCACGTTTCTCAGCCAACAGTTTTTTTCACCCATGACCAAGCTTGGCAAAGCCATGAGTCAAGTGGCAGAAGGCGATTTCAGTGTTCGTCTGGAAACCCGGCATCTGCTGAAAGAATTTCGGGACATTTATGCCAACTTCAACCTGATGGCAGAGGAATTAAGTACCACCGAAATTTTGCAGACCGACTTCGTATCCAACGTTTCTCACGAATTCAAAACGCCCATCAGTGCAATTGAAGGCTATGCCACCCTTTTGCAAAATGACAGCGATAACTCGCCGCAGGAGCGGGCACAGTATGTGGAGAAAATCCTGTTCAACACGCAGCGTCTGTCCCGCCTGGTATATAACATCCTGCTGCTGTCCAAAGTTGACAACCAGGCCATTCTGTCCAATCAGACCACTTTCCGCCTGGATGAACAGATTCGGCAATCGATTGTTATGCTGGAGCCGGAATGGAGCCGCAAGGATTTGGAATTTGACGTGAACATGGACAAGCTCACCTATACCTGCAACGAGGGAATGCTCACCCATATCTGGTCGAACCTGTTAAGTAATGCTATCAAATTCAGTCCGCAAGAAGGAACCATTCGCCTTGCTTTGAAAGAAACGCCCCAGTACATCGAATTTACCATCGAAGACCAGGGTCCCGGCATTGACGAAACCGTTCAGCGGCATATGTTTGATAAATTCTATCAGGGAGATTCTTCACACAAGGCAGAAGGCAACGGCCTTGGTCTTGCGCTGGTCAAGCAGATTTTGACTACCTATCACGGCGATATCCGTGCTGAAAACGTTCCCGAAAGCGGCTGCCGCATTATTGTTCATTTGCCTCACCGATTGGCAAATATCAACAATTGTTGACAATTGGTTGACCTTCAGTTGATTTTCCTTCTGTACAATATAAGCATCTTATTCTGTCATCGAAGGAGGTGCTTTCCATGAAGCCTGTTAAAGTGACCTGCGATTCTTCCTGTGATCTCACAGCGCAGCTGTATCAGCGCTACGAAATCGCGGTCATGCCGATGTATATTCGGCTGGGCGATGCCCGTTTTCAGGACGGCGTGGATCTCACCTGCGACGTGCTTTTTTCCCAGGTGGACCAAAGCGGCATCCTGCCTTGCGCCGTTGCACCTTCGACAGAAGAATACAAGCAATTTTTCTTTCAATATACCGTGCAAGGCTTTCAGGTGGTTCACATCAGCACATCAGCTGTCCATTCCCCGGCCTATCAAAATGCACAGGCCGCAGCCCGCACCCTTTCTGATGTATTCGTAGTGGACAGCAAAAACCTGTCCACCGGTGCCGGTCATCTGGCTATTCTGGGCGTAGAGCTTTCTCACGCATCTCTGGACGGTGCAGAAATCGCCGATGCGCTGGAGGATATCAAGTGCCGTCTGGCCACCAGCTTTCTGCCCAGTTTCCCCCGGTATCTGTCCCAAAACGATTTCCGCGTCGGTTTGGCTATGCGCAGCGCCGCGTTCTTCCAACAGAACTGCGCCATTCAAGTGCAGAACGGCAAACTTTCCGCCGGGAAGCGGTTCCGCGGTGACTGGGATGCTTCTGTTCTTGCCTATTTACGCAGTCAGCTGGAAAACAAACCAAATATCCAACATGACCGACTTTTCCTCACGCATAACGGTCTTGCACCCGGGCTGGTGCAAAAAGCCGTGGAACTCATCCACACGCTTCAGCCATTTGATGAAATCATCGTAACAACCGCCGGGTGTGCTTCTGCCTGCCTGCGTGGTCCAAACTGTCTGGGCATCCATTACCTGCATACCACATAGCCGGACAGAATATGCGTATTTTAATCTATCTGATAAGGTCGTGAGCTGATATTATGATTTCCTGTCTTTTTTATCTTGCTTTTACCGGCATACTTTCCTTTCTGTTAGGGCGTATTTTGCCCAAAACCTTATTTTGTGCCGATCACTTTCCCTATCACAGTTTTACCTGGGAACATGGCGGGCGCATTTATGAGCAAATCAACATCAAGTCCTGGCAAAGCAAAGTGCCGGACATGAGCAAACTTTTTCCCAATCTGATGCCTCGGAAACAGATGAACAGTATGAATATGCAGATCCTGCCCCGTATGGTGCAGGAAACCTGTGTTGCGGAATTCATACATATTCTTTTGTGCTTTACCGGGCTTCGGTGTATCAAATTATGGTCAGGAATCGGCGGCATCCTCATCGCGTTTCTCAATGCGGTGGGCAACCTGGCCTTTGTCGTAATTCAACGGTATAATCGCCCCCGTCTGCTGCATTTGATCGACACCATCTCGCACAGGCATCGGGTGAAGGAGGTTTCCTATGCGAGTTCTGGTTCTAAGCTGTAACACAGGCGAAGGTCACAATGCCTGTGGAAAAGCCATCCAGGAGTGTTTCATCAAACGCGGCATCCCCTGTGATATGGACGATGCCTTCCGTTTTCTTTCCAAAGGCGTTTCCAAAATCATCTCCGGTGGTTTTGTACGCATCTATCGTCACTGGCCCAAGCTGTTCTGCTATGGCTATGACTATACCGAACGTCACCCCGGTATGTTCGGTTCCCATTCCGGCATTTATAAAATACTGAACCTGCGCACCGACCGGCTGTACCACTATATTTCCAATCATGGTTACGACACCATTGTCTGCACCCATATTTTTGCTGCGCTGATGATCAACGACATCAAGCGCCGCCATCCTTCTTTTCATGCACACACCAGCTTTTTCCCTACCGATTACACCTGCTATCCAGGTACCGAGCACTGTGATATGGATACCCTCTTTATTCCTGCACCGGATTTGGCACCCGACTTTACAGCGCGCGATATTCCTGCCGAAAAGCTGGTTCCAACCGGCATTCCCATCCGCCTGGACTTTTACCAAAAGATGGCACGGGATGAGGCACGGCGCAAATTAAATCTGCCCACAGATTGCCGACACTTGATGGTGATGTGTGGCAGCATGGGCTGCGGTCCTATTCGAAAGATTGCAAATCTGCTTCGTCAGGACCTGTCAGATAACTGCATTGTTTCCATCATCTGCGGCACCAACCTGCGGCTGTATCATAAATTAACGCGCATCTTCAACACAGATGACCGCGTGCGGGTGCATCTGTATGTTAAGGACATTTCCACTATGATGGATAGTGCTGATCTGTACCTGACCAAACCCGGCGGACTAAGCGTTACCGAAGCGTCTCACAAGCGGCTTCCGATGGTATTTGTCAATGCGGTTGAAGGCTGCGAAGCCTACAACAAGCAGTTCTTTACGCAGCGTGGCATGGCTGTCACAGCCGATTCCCTGCCGGAACTGTCCAAACTGACTGTTTCGCTTTTGTGCGATGCGCCGGCACTAGAAAAGATGTCTGCGGCTCAGGCGCAGTATTTTCCCAACAACACCACCGAGCAGGTCGTACAGACGCTGATTGACACCGACCGCACCCGAAAGGAGCCCCCTTTGCATGAATAAACCAAAACCCGTTGTAGATTATCGCAAACTGCGTTTTTCCAATCTCAACTCTCCCGCATTTTCTCATCTGTGGATGCTTTTGTACTGGCCTCTTTACGGACTTTCCTTTTTGTTCGTAGAGCGTCTTTCTCCCATTGATTATTACTTTCCGGTATACAGCACCCTGGACGATTTGATTCCGTTTTGCGAGCTGTTTCTGATTCCCTATTGGTTCTGGTTCTTATATCTGATTGGAATGCACATTTACACGCTGCTGTACGATGTAGATGCGTTCCGTGGTCTGATGAAATTCATCATGATCTCCTACACCATCGCCATCGTGATTTATCTGATTTTTCCCACCTGCCAGCAGCTGCGCCCGCTCACCTTTGAACGAGACAACATTTTAACGCGCATGGTTGCCGGTTTGTATGCATTTGATACTTCCACCAATGTTTGCCCTTCGATTCATGTAATTGGCTCCGTTGCCGTGCTGTGCACCTCCTGGCATATCCAGCGGTTCCGCACACCCGGTTGGAAGTTTGCTTTTGGATTGAGTGCTTTCCTGATTAGCATTTCTAC
>JAHHRK010000071.1 GCA_020025795.1 Faecalibacterium sp.
TCATCTTCTTTGATCCAGCCCAGCTTGCGCTCGACCTGGCAGAAAACGATGCTCAGTACAGCAGGCAGGACAAAGCAGATCAGGATCATGCCCAGCCAGTCCATACCGGTAATGGCTGCCTTTGTGCCGGTGGCCATATCGTTCAGCCAGCCGGTGTACACACCAATCTGACCAACCAGACCGCAAGTGCCCATGCCGGAAGCGATGGCAGCGCCGTTCATCTGCAAGTGGAACACACAGGTAGCCAGGGGGCCGGTGATAGCACTGGCCAGCGTGGGTGCAATCCAGATGCGGGGATTCTTCACAATGTTGCCCATCTGCAGCATACTGGTGCCCAGACCCTGGCTGACAAGGCCGCCAACGCCGTTTTCCTTGTAGCTCATTGCGGCAAAGCCAATCATCTGAGCACAGCAGCCTGCAACCGCAGCACCGCCTGCCAGACCGGTCAGACCCAGTGCGTGGCAAATAGCAGCAGAGGAAATGGGCAGCGTCAGTGCCATGCCCATAACAACAGAAATCACAACACCCATCAGGAAAGGTGCTTGCTCGGTAGCCCAGCGAATCAGTGTGCCGATGCTGTCTGCTGCCGAACCGATGGGGGCGGCAATCAGATAAGAAAGGCCAACGCCGCTGATGATTGTGACCAGGGGAGTGACCAGGATATCAACCTTGGTTTCCTTGCAGATGAGCTTGCCCAGCTCAGCAGCTACAATCGCAATCAGCAAAACAGCCAGAGGCCCACCAGTTCCGCCCAGTGCATTTGCGGTGTGGCCAACGGTAATCAGGCTGAACAGTACCAGCGGAGGTGCGGACAATGCATAGCCGATTGCGCAGGCCATGGCAGGGCCGCTCATGCTCTGAGCATATTTGCCGATTTCCACCAACAGGGCAAGACCAAACTGCTCGCCGACGGTTTTAATGATGGTGCCAATCAGCAGGCTGGCAAACAGGCCCTGTGCCATAGCACCCATTGCATCGATAAAGTAACGGTGTGCAGAAATGACAACGTTTTTACGATGCAGAAATTCTTTCACTTTTTCCATGATATACTCCTCTCAATCCAAACTCCAAACGCTATGATAGCACGGAGGTGTCAAGACAGCAAGAGAAAAGTCACAAAATTGCAGAAAAAGGAACCATTTCCACACGATGCATCGTTGCTTGTGTCGGCTTCTGACGGAAGTATGAAACTTTTGGGAAATGCGTGAAATAACTGGATTTTCTTCCATAGGATTGTTATAATTTTTGTAATGTACAATAAGGCAAGTTGCGCCCTTTTGGGTGTGAATAGAGAACGTGGAGGATATTGTGAAAAAGAATCTGTCGCATTATTTTTCGACTGGACGCTTTGCACGCTGGCCGATTTGGAAGGCAGGTGTTTCGGCGCTTTTGGCTGTGGCCATTACCGGTACCGTGCTGACAACAACTACGGGTGCAGCAGTACAGGCACTTGCCCCCAAGGCTACCGCAACGCCGGAGCCTACGGCGACACCGGTTCAGATGCAGGAGCATCTGGATACCGGCTGGCTGAAGCTGAACTGGACTGACAGCGGCATCAGTCCGGCTAAGAAGCAGGCTAGCTATAAGGCAGCTGTTGATTTGAGCTCGCGGCAGCAGAACCTGTACATAGAGGTTTATGCGACCAATACGGTTACACGGAAAACCTCGCTGCTGAAGGATGTGCCTGTGCAGGTTGTGATGACCTGTGCCGAGCTGACCAAAATCAAGCAGAAAGAGAATAAGCATGATAACCCGGCCAGTGAGCTGAACGCAAATACCGCTTATGATGTGGACCCTAAGACCGGTAAGCTGAAGATTGAAAATCTGAATCCGGGTAAATATGCAATTTCGCTGCAATGTACTGACAGTCGTTACACCATGCCGAAAACGCAGTATGTCACCGTGAAAGAACACGTTGATTACAAGAAGGATGACACGACCGCAAAGCAGGAAACCGCAGCTGATGCAAAAGAAGACCAGGCAGCTGCGCAGAAACCTTCTGGTGAGGAAGTCGTTGTGGCACCTCCGCAGAAAACGGAGTCCGGCTGGGGATTTTTGCTGAGCGAGACCCAGTGCTGGAGCATGCCCGGCGGCGATGCAAAGTATCTGTATGCGGCCGATGGAACGACAAAGACCCCTTATCGCATCGAAACCAAGAAAGTAACGGGTGCTGACCCCAAGGCCGATGGCAAGCAGGTTCAGATTTTGGATAAGGCTGTGTTTGATAAGAGCGCAGACCAGTATTTGTATGGCCAGGCTGCGGCCAGCAATGCGGCAGAAGCTACTGGTTTGAGTGCAGCAAAGGTTCGCGCCAGGGTGGCAGATCCGTTGCGTGCAACGCCGAAGCCCATGCATATTACCCTGTTGGCTGCAGAGGGTGAAAGCGAGGGAGGCACCACGCCGGAAGAAAGCGAAACGATCAATCCGGAAACACCTCCTGCTGAGACACCAGAAGAAAATCCTAGCGAAAAACCGGAAGAACCCCCGGTTGAAACGCCAGTAGATCCCCCTGTCGAAACGCCGGAAGAAACTCCGGCTGAAACGCCAGTAGAAACCCCGACCCAGACACCGACGGAAACCCCCACTGCAACGCCGACAGCAACACCTACCCCCGAACCGACCCCGGTTCCCCAGGAATCGTATACGCTGTTTAGTCCGGCAGGCGATAAGGTAGAAGGCATGCCGTTTGCACTGCCTGCACCGATCCAGATCGTACTGAGTACCAGTGATTCCAGCAGTAACAAGGTTCTGGGTATTGACGTATCCAAGTATCAGCCCAACATCAACTGGAAAGAAGTCAAGGAATCTGGTGTTGAATTCGTTATCATCCGTATGGGCTACCGTGGTTACGGTTCCGGCAAAATCGTGGAAGATCCGTATTTCCGTAAGCACTTGCAGGGCGCAAAGGCTGCAGGCCTGAAGGTTGGCATCTACTTCTTCAGCCAGGCAGTTGATGAAAAGGAAGCTGTGGAAGAAGCATCTGCCTGCCTGAATGCAATTGCAGGCCAGCGATTGGATTATCCCATCTTCTTTGACAGCGAATATTCCACCGGCAGCAAGACAGGCCGTGCCGATGGCTTAAGCAAGGGTGAACGCACCGCTTGTGCAATCGCTTTCTGCGAAACGATTCGCAATGGCGGCTATCGACCCGGTGTGTATGCATCCAGCAGCTGGTTCAACCATCAGCTGAGCTATTCTGCACTGACAGGTTACACGATTTGGAATGCACATTACGGTGTGTCTTCCAGCCCCATTAACTGCCACATCTGGCAGTACACGGGCAATGGTCGTGTAAATGGCGTGTACAATAGCAAGGGCCAGTTGACCGCTGTGGACGTGAATATTAGCTACATGGGTTGATAAGCGCCACAAAAAAGTAAAACAAAAACCGCTGCCCAGCTGGGCAGCGGTTTTTTGTTTCGATTGCATTTACAGGTCCAAATAATGGCGGACCATTGCCTGCAGCAAATCATCACGGTCGATGTGACGGATCAGATTGCGGGCATTTTTATAGGTGGTAATATAGGTGGGGTCCTCGGAAAGGATGTAACCTACGATCTGATTTACCGGGTTGTAGCCCTTTTCCTTCAACGCGTTATAAACCTCCATCAGGGTCTGATGGATCTCACGTTCCTGATCGTCATGGATCGAAAAAATAGCAGTAGGATCTGTCATCCTGAACACCCCTTTCATGTGCAAAAAACATCATACGTTCATTGTACACGAAACGAAAGAAAACTGCAAGGTACAAGCGAAGGCTTCCCAGCGATAAAAAGGGAAATTGAGCAGTTTTCATAAAAAGCATGACTGCGAATTGTTGCTTACAGCGGTGCTATCGTGTAAGATGAAAGTAATGAGAAAGTAATGAGAAAAGAAAGTGAGAGAAAAGTCATGATTTACGGCATCGGCTGCGATCTGTGCGAAATCACTCGTACGGAAAAAAGTCTTTTAGGCGCACATGGAGAAACTTTTGCCCGCCGCGTGTATGGTCCGCAGGAAATGGCGGCACTGCATCTGCCCTGGAGTGATTCGCCAACCAAAACCCAGCGCCAGAGCGCCGCGGCTGATTTTGCTGCAAAAGAAGCGTTTCTTAAAGCGGCAGGGCGTGGGCTTGGCGGATTCGATTTGGCTCAGATTCAGGCCTTGCGGCAACCGAGTGGTGCACCTTATTATGCGCTTTTGGGCGGCGCAAAAGCCTGGTTGGAAGAAAACGGTTTGACGGCGCACCTGACGCTGACCCATGAGGGCAATACAGCGATGGCTGTCTGCATTTTAGAAAAACGCTGAGCATCGTCGGAATATCCTGCGGCGAAAATGTCTATACTAACCACACCGAAGAAGATACGAGCGGAGGGTTAGGTATGGAAGTACACAGAGGAGAAGTTTTCTATGCGGATCTGTCCCCGGTGGTTGGCTCAGAACAAGGCGGTGTGCGCCCGGTGTTGATTTTGCAAAACGATATTGGCAACCGGCACAGCCCCACAGTGATTGCTGCGGCTATTACATCAAAGTTGGATAAAAACAAGCTGCCCACCCACATTGGCATCCGCGCACAGGATACAGGGCTTTCTCGCGACAGCATTGTGCTGCTGGAGCAAATTCGAACCCTGGATAAGCACCGCCTGCGCGAACGAGCTGGGCGCATTACCGAGAACGATCAGCTGCGCGTGGACCAGGCACTGGATGTGAGCCTTGGGCTGCACACGGAATAAAAGGTTGAGCAAACCGCCACAGAAGTTCTGCGGCGGTTTTTCGTATAAACAAAAGGATGCATACATAAAATGATAAAAGATTTTGCAGAGAAGATGCGAAAAAGCTCTTTGGATACCTTGTTAAAATAAGAAAAAATGGAGGATGTTTAGGGGAAAGGATTGCTAAGAATTCGATTCCTTGGTATACTGGCAGACACAAGGAAAAACTTTCTTTTGCAGAAAAATAAGTGCTGACACGCTGCCTTTTCGGGCAGCACCGGGAAAGTGGGTGCGAATCCCACACGGTCCCGCCACTGTAAGCCTTTTGGGTAAGTCAGATTGCCGGGTCAGCATTTAGTACAGCTCCACGAGAGATGGAGAAGGTATGCTGTTGAAACCCAATCATTTCAGGCTGCTCTTTCTCGTACTGCGTGCGAAAGGGCAGTTTTTCTTTGTAGAAAACAATTCATTTGAAAAGGAGAAAACGCTATGAAAATGAACAAAATCGTATCTCTGGTTCTGGCTTTGGCACTGGTTGTTGGTGTGATGGCAGGCTGTGGCGCCGCTTCCGGCTCTGCAGTTGAAAATGATGCGAACAGCCCACAGAGCGCTGCGCAGGAAGCTGTGGTACATGCTACCCTGACTGTGACTGGTGCAGACGGCAATGCAAAGGAAGTTGCACTGGAGTGCAAGGAGGGCACCACCCTGGCAATGGCTATGCTTGAAGCAGGCCTGATCAGCGAGGATGAGGCAAAGGCTGGCTTTATCACCATTATTGACGGCGAAGAAGCCAAGTGGGACCCCGACCAGGCATTCTGGCAGCTGCTGGACAGCACGGGCACCATGACCCAGGTAGGTGCTGGCGAAATCGTCCTGAAAGAGGGCGACAGCTACAGCTTTACTTATACTGCAGGCTGATTGTATCAAAAAGCATAAAAATCCCCCGAGCAGGTTTCGGCCTGTTCGGGGGATTTTGTTTGTTGGAATTACAGGGACTGGCCTGTCATCATCTTGCTGGCTTTGTAAACATCGCCGCAGCCCAGTGTCACTACCAGATCGCCTGCGCCGCAGTTGGCTTTGACCCAGTCGGCGGCTGCTGCAAGGCTGTCTACCTCAATGCTGCCGGGAATCTTGGCAGCCAGATCAGCGGTCTTGACGCTGCCGTCGTCCACTTCGCGGCTGCCCAGGATGGGGGTCAGCACAACAACGTCGGCCAGTTGCAGGACGCGTGCAAAATCATCCAGCAATGCACGGGTGCGGCTGTAAGTGAACGGCTGATGCACTGCGACCACACGCTTGTAGCCCATGGAGCGGGCGGTTTTCAAGGTGGCTTCCAGTTCGGTGGGGTGGTGTGCGTAGTCGTCTACCACCAGTGCGCCATTGCACTCGCCGTAAATCTCAAAGCGCCGACCTGCGCCCTTAAAGTCCAGCGCAGCAGCAGCACATTCTTCCACGGTCAGGCCCAGCGTGCGGCACACAGCGCACATTGCCAAAGCATTATAGATGTTGTGGCGGCCAGGTGCAGACAAGGCAATCTGACCAGTGACAGCGCCGTGCTCGACCAGATCAAAAGCAAAGAAACCGGGCTTGTGCTCGTGTACGTTGATGGCACGGAAATCCACGTCTGCCTGCTTTTCACCAAAGGTGACAATGCTATTTTTCAGCGTTGCAGCAACTTCCATCGAGTTGGCATCGTCAGCATTCACGAATACACGGTCGGTTGCCATTGCGCAGAACTCGCCAAAAGCGGCTTTCAGATTTTCCATGCTGCCGTAGTAGTCCAGATGGTCGTTGTCTACGTTCAGCAAAATGGCGTCCGTGGGAGCCAGATGCAGGAAGGTACGGGAAAACTCGCAGGCTTCGATGACGATGTTTTTGCCATCGCCGGCCTTGCCGTAGCCGCCAATGCGAGGCAGCTTGCCGCCAATCACTGCGCTGGGGTCACGGCCAGCCAGCTCCAGTGCCGTAGTAATCATGGAAGTACAGGTGGTCTTACCATGAGTGCCTGCTACGCAGATGCTGCTGGGGTACAGGCGGCTTACATAGCCCAGCAGGACGCTGCGCTCTACTGTGGGAATACCCAGAGATTCTGCGGCAGCCACTTCCACATTAGAATGTGCAATGGCAGCAGAATACACGACAAGGTCTGCGCCCTTTACGTTTTCTGGGCTGTGACCGATGGTTACTTTTACGCCCATCTTGCGCTCATAGCCGGGGATGCTGCCTTCCAGCACATCGCTGCCGGAAATTTCGTAGCCTTTGGTGGCCAGAATCTGAATCAAAGGATACATACCGCTGCCGCCGCAGCCGATGAAATGAATATGCTTTACGCCGTCCAGCAGGTTGCTGGGGTCTGTTATATTTGCCATAATGTGTGCCTCCGTATTACACCATTTGAAATACAGTCTATCATATCTATTATAGCGATTTATGTAGACAAAAGAAACCTTTCCGAACATATTTTGGAGCCGCTTTGGTAGAAAGGCCGGCAGCATCATGCTATAATGAAAAACAAAGAAAGCAAAACAGGAGGGGGAGAGTAATATGCCGATTCAAATCCCGGAAAAACCGGCCGCGGCGCTGGCTGCTTTACATCAAGCAGGTATTGGCGCATGGGTCGTAGGCGGCGCAGTGCGTGACAGCCTGATGAACCGTCCGGTTTCGGATTGGGACCTGACCGCAGCCTGCCAGCCGGAAGAACTTTTGGCGGCTCTGCCGGAGGCAAAGCCCATTGGAGGCGTATACGGTACAGTTTCCTGGCACGGTGTAGAAATCACACCCTGCCGCACGGAGGAAGGATACACAGATAACCGCCACCCGGACCAGGTGACCTTTGGCGCGGACATTCGTGCGGATTTGGCGCGGCGGGACTTTACCGTGAACGCGATTGCGTATGATGGCAAGACCGCGATTGACCCCTACCATGGACATAATGATTTGGAAAAGCACCTGCTGCGCTGTGTGGGAGAACCCAAGCGCCGCTTTGCCGAGGATGCACTGCGGATTTTGCGTCTGTATCGTTTTGCTGGGGTACTGGGTTTTACCATCGAATCGGAAACCGAAGCTGCCGCACTGGAACTGGCACATACGCTGGGGACAGTCAGCGCACCGCGTGTGCGTGGTGAATTGACGAAAGCGCTGGCCGGGACGCAGCCTTCAGCGCTGATGCCTTTGATTCAGGCAGGCGGACTGACCGCGTTCGCGATTCCGCCGCGGCAGGATTTGACGCTTGCGCCGCTGGACCGGATGCCGCACACGGCGCTGTGCCGCTGGTGGGCTTTTTTGCGCCTGACCGGTGCAGATGTAAAGGCTGTGGGAAAGGTGTTTGATTTCGGACGCAATTTTATGCGGGACCTTGCCCGTATGGATGCGCTGTATACGGCAGGCTGCCCCACGGACCGCCACGCTATGAAACTGGC
>JAHHRK010000072.1 GCA_020025795.1 Faecalibacterium sp.
TTCCTGTAGCGGCTCCGGCAAAGTATCCAATGCGCCTTCGGCTTCTAAGTAACGAATCGCTTTCAAAGCGTTTCCATAAGCGGCAGCTGTTTTGCCGATATTGGCCATCTCGCAGTTGCTGCGCCGATTGACCTGATTGCGTACCGATTTCAGTGCTTTTTCGTTCATCAGCTGAATGCTGGCATTGCTGGCACCCATAAAGGTCAGCAAATCTTCCACATGGTCGCTGGCTTTCACATATACCAGATTCATGCCTTTCCGCCGTGTACGATGGGGCGAGAAATCATGCTCTGCCAGCAGCGCTTCAAAATCATGCGCAAGTGTAGTGCGGTTGGACAAAAATTCCAGGCTGTACTCTTTCTGCGGGTCGGTAGCCGTGCCGCCGCAAAGGAACGCAGCAGCTACAAAGGCCGACACGCAGTGCATTCCGCTAAGAATATCTGGGTCAATTTGCAGATTCACTTCGGTGCCGGTTGTGCCAAACAGCTCGTGCAGCTTTGTTACCTCACTGGGCTCCTTGACAGCGAATTCGTACAGCTTGCCGTTTGGGCGAATTTTTTCTACGGTTTCGCCCTGTACGCCGCAGCGCTGGAACATTTTATGGGCGTAAGCGGCAACACTTTCCATTTCTGTCTGAATAACGATGCCGCGTGTATCGAAATATTTTGCAAAACAGGCCATGCCATAGCAGGCCGCTCTGGCACAGCAAGGCTTTGCCAGTTTTCTTTGGGTGATTTCCCGTTTTGCGTCAGATGAAAAACTCATGCAGGGACGGTCTCCTCTCCTGGGTCTTACCGGTTCGCGTCCCGGTGCTGAATGTTCGTCGTGTAGCCGTGTTCCCGGCAGAATGCGCCAATCTTGCGCGCAAAGCTGATGCTGCGATGCTTGCCGCCGGTACAGCCGCAGGCAATCGTCAGCTCGCTCTTGCCTTCTTTTATGTACAGAGGCAGCGTATACTCCAAAAGCGATTCGATGCGGCGCAAAAATTCCTGTGCGGAATCAAACTGCATCACATAGTCCATCACTTCCTGATCCAGACCTGTCTTTTTGCGCAGTTCCGGCACATAGTACGGATTCGGCAGGCAGCGCAAGTCGAACACGATGTCGGCGTCTTTGGGCAGGCCGAACTTGAAACCAAAGCTGACCACGTTCAAAATCATGGCCGGATTTTCGCTTTCCGCATTGACGAACATACTTACGATGTGTTCCCTGTTCTGTGCGGTAGAATACAGCGAAGTGTCCATGTAATAGTCTGCCCGTTCGTACAGCTTCATCAGCAGTGCACGTTCCTTCTCAATGGCTTCCATCGTGGAAACGCCTGTTGCAATGCTGATGGGGTGGCGGCGGCGTGTTTCTTTATAGCGACGCTGCAACACCTCGTCCGAAGCATCAATAAACAGGATGCGATAGTCCACCTCCAGGCCGTCCAGCTCCGTGAGCGCTTTGGTGATGTCATCGCCGGAACGAATACCGCGCACGTCCACTGCGATCGCGACTTTCTTCAGCATACTTTCGCCCGCCTGGGAAAACTCGATAAAACGGGGCAAAAGCTCCGCCGGGATATTGTCAATACAAAAATATCCGATATCCTCCAGCGCGTGCATAGAAACGGATTTTCCG
Organism: Faecalibacterium sp.; assembly: GCA_020025795.1. Lineage (GTDB taxonomy): Bacteria > Bacillota > Clostridia > Oscillospirales > Ruminococcaceae > Faecalibacterium. The sequence goes on from JAHHRK010000072.1 coordinate 1,621, forward strand.
GCACCGGACAAACCGCTCACGATCAACAGTTCCATGGTATGACACTCCTCGTCCTGATTCTTTGCTGTTTCCTGTAAAAACTTATTTTACAACTCGGATTTCTTTTTCCAGCGTGTAGCCGGTTTTTTCCTTTACGATTGCAGCCACCTGGTCGCACAGGGCTTCCACATCGGCGCAGGTTGCGCCGCCCAGATTGACGGCAAAACCGCAGTGCTTTTCGCTGATGGCTGCACCGCCCACGCGAAAACCGCGCAGACCGCACTGGTCGATCAAGGCTGCCGCAAAAGCGCCCTGCGGACGTTTGAATGTGCTGCCTGCACTGGGCTTATCCAGCGGCTGCTTATCTCGGCGCTGCTGCATCAGCTTATCCATCTGTGCACGGATTTCTTCCTGATTGCCGGGCGTCAGGCGGAAACGTGCCGCCAGAACGCATGCACCGGTTTCTTCCAATTTGCTGTGCCGATAAGTCAGCTCCAATGCTTCAGCCGGAACGGTGTGCACTGTGCCGTCCTGCTCCAAAACCGTTGCATCCAGCAGCACATCCTTGATTTCTCCACCGTAAGCGCCGGCATTCATATATACCGCGCCGCCCACAGTGCCCGGAATACCGTAAGCAAATTCCAAGCCGGACAAAGCCTTGTCGCGTGCAAAAATGCACAGACGACCCAAGCCGCAGCCAGCCGAAACGGAAATTACCGCATCCTCGCAGGTAATCTGAGGAGCCAACGCGCTGATGTCAATGATTACGCCCCGATAGCCTTCATCTCCAAACAGAATGTTGCTGCCGTTGCCCAGGAAATAATACGGGACATCGTACTGCTTGCAGATTTCCACCGTGCTTACAAGCTTTTCGGCCGTATCCGGCTGCACAAACCAGTCGGCCGGACCGCCAATGCGAAACGTGCTGTGTGCAGACAGCATTTCGCCACAGCGGAACTCAATATTCTGAATCTGCAAAGCCGCGGTCAGCTGAGACTGCTTCGACATAGCTTCCTCCTTAATAGGTATCTGCGGGGTCCGTTTCCAGGCCCAGGTTCTTCATCAGTTCCTCGGCGGAATTGTAGCCCATCTGCTTCTGGCGGTTGTTGATTGCCGCCGTTTCCAAAATGACCGCCAGATTTCGTCCCGGCATAACCGGAATGGTGGTCGCGGGCAGTTTTACGCCCAAAATGTCATAGTATTCGGTTTCCAGGCCGGTGCGCTGGTAATTCTGCATGGGGTCCCAATCTTCCAGCTTGACCACCAGATCGATATTCTGGTTCATCTTGACCGCACCGACACCAAATACGCGTGCCACGTTGATAATACCAACGCCGCGCAGCTCGATAAAATGGCGAATGTTACTGGGTGCCGTACCAACGATGTCGCGGCTGGATGTACGGCGCAGCTCTACTGCGTCATCAGCAACCAAGCGGTGGCCGCGCTTGACCAGCTCAATCGCGGTTTCGCTCTTACCAATGCCGCTGTCACCCAAAATCAGAATGCCTTCGCCGTAGACTTCGACCAGAACGCCGTGCCGCGTGACGCGCGGAGCCAGTTCAACATTCAAGATACTGATCAGATTGCTCATCAGTGTGCTCGTTGCTTCATCTGCTGTGAGCAGTGGCACTTCATAAATTTTAGCGAAATCCATCATTTCGGGGTACGGTTCCAGCTCATGAAAGCGAGACACAATAATGGCAGGCGGACGCTGCAAAAACAGCTTTTCCAATGCTTCGCGCCGCTGCAGCGTCGAAAACTGGGAAAGATAATTCATTTCTGCCAGACCCACCGTTTGCAGGCGGTTGGCATCAAAATAATCATAGTATCCAGCCAAAAAAAGGCCGGGGCGGTTTACTTCTGCGCTGGTCACCTGGATCTGGTCCAGATTTTGCGGTGCATACATGATTTCCAGGTCTGCATCTTCAATCAATTTCTTTAACGGACACGAAAATGTGGCCATAGTGGCAACCTCCCATCGAACTAAACTTACTAATATTATAATATTTTATACAGTATATTACAATCCCAGAGAGGTTCTTACACAAATTCAAATTGGTTGGATTTGCATGGCAAAAAATTCTTTTGTACAGCAGTTAAAAATTACGTCTTTCTCCTAAATATCATGCCCCAATTTTTCCGAAAATCCCGTTATTCCGCCGCGCAAGCGCCAAAAAAACGACACCATGCCACTGCAATGGTGCCGTTTCTTTATTTTTCTAACTGCGGTGTAAGGAAAGCCTTAACTTTTTTCTGGCTTGCGGTCGGCTTGGTGGTCGGAGCGTACTTACAGGATTTCTAAAGAGAAGCTGCCGCAGATGCTCTTGTGCAGGGCCACCTTTATTCCCTAATCATCTGCACTGCACTTTCGAGCATCCGAAACGCAGTATCGCGGTAGTCCCCGATTAAATCAAAAATTCCATCTTCCGATAATACTCCGCGAGACATCGTTTCCGGAATCAAATGATTGGCATCGTCATCCAAGTCCTGTGATCTCTGTTCGCTATAATAATAGGTGAGCAACTCTCGGTATTTCTCACGATGCGCTTCGAGTGCATCCAGAAGCTGATTCATTTCTTCCAGCATTTCACCCTGCTGTACCATGATGTTTTCCATTTTGGTAATATGTTCATATTTTTCCATTGTACTCACTCCTGCTGATGTTGATATGTCTGGATTTTACCACAGATTTTTTTCTGTGTCTATTTTCCGCTGGCATCTACGATTTGCATAAAATAGAAATGGGCTTTTGTACAAGAGGCGTAGGACAAACCCTAAATCGCAAGTATTTTGTGCGCTGCTTTTTTTCTTTTCCGTCTGCTTTCATGGGTACCCAGACAAAGAAGAAACCCCTGAAAGCCATTGAGCTTTCAGGGGTTTCTTTGGTGCGAAGGAGGGGATTTGAACCCCCAAGGTTACCCACACGCACCTCAAACGTGCGCGTCTGCCGATTCCGCCACCTTCGCATATAGCAAGCGGACCTTTTGCAAAACTGCCCTATTATAATACCATGCCCGTACGGTCAGGTCAAGCATTTTTCATATATTCTCCGCAGCAGACATAGATTTTCTACAAAAGCACCAACACCTTAGGAGGGATCAACAGTATATGCAACCACAAAAAAGTACGAAAATACGCCATAGCTTTCGCGTTTGGCTTGCTGTCTTTGCAGCTGTCATGGTATTTGGCTGGGCAACTACCAGCGAAGATCCGATGGGCTGCAGCCAAACAGAATTGACCACCGTACCGGACGCGCGCTTTGTTCCGCAAGCGGCAGCTGCGGCACAGCAAGCCGAAGCAGAAAAAATGGTATGCCTGACCTTCGACGACGGTCCCAGCAAAAATACGCCCAAGATACTGGACATTCTGGCAGAGAATCATGTTCCCGCAACCTTTTTTGTAATTGCCGCAGAGAACAACGAGAAATTCCTGCCCACGATTGCGGACGAAGTTGCAGGTGGGCACCAGATTGCGTTTCACTCCGCAACGCATGAATACAAAAAAATTTACCAAAGCCCAAAAGCCTTTTGGGAGGATATCGACCTGCTAAAAGAAAAAATCAGCCCGTTTGTGGACGTAGACAATGTGACCTGTCTGCGCTTTCCTGGTGGCAGCACAAACACAGTCAGCCACAAGTACGGCGGCAGCAATATTATGAAAACGCTGAAGTCCCAGGCAGAAGAAAAGGGCTATCACTGGATTGACTGGAATGTTTGTGCCGGTGATGCGCTGGGCGGACATCCTTCCGCCAGCAAAATCTACAACAACGTAATGCGTGAGGCAGATGGACAGCGAACCTGTGTTGTACTGATGCATGATACCGCTGTGACGGGCAGCACCGTCGATGCACTGCCTGATATCATTGACTGGTTTCGCAGCGAAGGGTATCGGTTCTGCACGGTAGAAGAAATGCTGGCCGCCAAAGAATAACTTGTCTATTTTCAAAAAATCCCCGGCAGCCAGCAAAGCTACCGGGGATTTTACGGTTTACGGACTACTTTTAAGCACTCAGGCGCAGCGGATTTTCTTCGGTTTCCAGTGCGCGTGTCAGATAATCCAGATCAATCTGCCCTGCCAGGATACGGCTCTTTTCTGCCAGCTCCTGCGTCAGGCGTGCATACACACGGTCGCCGCCGTGGTAGCCGTCTACGTATTCTTCATCGCGGGTCTGGGGCATATGGGTGAAGTCGAACAGCTCAAAGCCGTAAGGCTGCATCACTTCCGTCAATGCGGCAGGCAATTGATCCAGATAGCTGTACTTGCCGCTCTCCATCATACGATTGTACACACTGGGTGCGTAAGGCGGCAGGATACCAACAACCTGTATATCATGTTCCTTACAGAAATCCATCAGGCGTGTGATTTCCTCCAGCGCTGGTTCGTACACTTCATCTGCCCATTCAAACCGATCTACGCCGCGCGTGATGCGGTCGAAGCTGTCATGAAAGCCTACGTCAGTTCCCCGTTCCGGATGATCCATCAGATTGCCGTAGCAGTAGCTTCCATCGGCATAAAAGCCGCTGCCACGGCCAACCGCTGCGATACCGTAAGTATGCGGCTGCGGAGAAAGTGCATCCTGCAAGCGGTACTTGCCGATTGCCCAGTCTTTGATGGAGCGCATCAGCGCATCCGACCCGTTAAAGTTGTAATGCTCATACCCCAGCTGCGGCCAGGCTTCTTTGGGCGACCAGGCATTCTGGAAATAGTACTGGTCCAACACCAAAATCAGCGTATCCGGCAGGGATTCCGGCGCAATATGTTCCAGGAAAAACCGGTATTCATGTGCGAAGTTTGCGCCGCCGCCTGCGTTATAAAAGCTGGGCTGGGTAAAGAACTTCGAGGAAAACTGCATACTGCGGCTGCTGCCCAAAACCAGCAGATCGGCAGCCTTGCCGTCTGCCACCAGATGCTTATAATACTGGCGATTATCCCGATACGCAAGGCCCATAAACGCCGGTTCGCCGGCAATGACACGCTCTGCGATTTCTTCCTCGGTGCGCCATTCGCCGCTTTGATACACCACAAAACCAAAGATTCCTACCACCAGCAGCACAGGAACCAGAAAAAGCAACACTCTCGCTACAAATTTTTTCATACTGTCCCCTTTTGATCAGAATGCAAAGTAGACACCGGGCAGGCTTGCGCCTTCGCCCCAGAACAACGTGCAGAACACGCACAGGTAACAAAACGCAACCCGCACCCACGGACGCAGGCCCGCCGCCCAGACACCAAAGCCTTCCTTTCGGCTCAGCCAATCGACCAATGCGGCAATGGCAAGCATCGCACAGCGCAGCAGCAGAATCTTTTGTGTAAAGCCCAGCAGCACGATGCTCTCTTTGATATACTGCATCGTCAGCGGCATGGGCGCAAACATCTGCTGCGCCAGCTCTGCCGCGTGGGGCAGTGTACCAGCGTAGAAGAAGAACCAGCCTGCTACCACCAGCAGCATGGTAAATGCCCAGCCTAGAAAATGGCGGATAGGTCCAGCCGCAAAACGAGGCGTTTTGGACCAGAACCATTCTCGGTTTTTACGGGTTGCGCGACCAATTAAAATGCAAATGCCATGCAGTGCGCCCCACACCAGAAAACCGCCGGTTGCGCCATGCCAAACACCGGAAAGCAAGAATGTGCTCATCGTGGATACGATCAGCAACGGAACGCCGTTGCGGCTTCCGCCCAACGGGAAATACACATACTCACGCAAAAAGCCGGACAGGCTGATGTGCCAGCGATGCCAGAAATCCACCAGCGAAGTGGCATAATAAGGGCTGCGGAAATTTTCTGCACAAGGCAGGCCCAAAAGCTCGCCAACGCCAATCGCCAGCTGCGAATACGCCGCAAAGTCAAAGTATAGATACAGGCTGTACGTCAGCAGGCTCCACAGCATACTCAGCGGATAATAGCGTTCCGGCGTGACCAGTGCTCCCTGATATCCGGCCAGTGGGTCCGCCAGGCATTTTTTCAAAAACATAGCCCAGCAAATGCGGGTACAGCCGGAATAAGCCAGCGTTTCGTTCAGCTTTTGGGAGAGCTGCTCCAGCGCTGCGAAAAAAGGCTGCGGCCGCTGAATCGGTCCCATTGCCAGCTGCGGGAAAAAGCCAATATACGCAAAATAGTCGAGGAGGCTTTTCACCGGCTGCTGCTTGCCTTTATAGATATCAATAATGTAGCTCAAGGACTTAAACGTGTAAAAGCTCAAGCCCAGCGGTGCCAGCAGCTTGGCAAAGCCACCGGCCCAGGCGAAATGCTCCGACAAAAGCGGCAAGTATTTATACCCAGCCAGCGGCACCAGCAGCAATGCTGCGCCCAGCCAGACCCCTGCACGCGTGGGCTTTTGGGCGAGGATTTGCCCTACCAGCCAGCCGATGGCGGTAATCGCTGCGAGCAGCACCGCCACACGCACACCCAGATTCAACGCAAAAAACAGATTTACCACCGACAGAATCAGCGGACGATATTTGGGAGGTGAGAACCACCACAGAAAAAAAACAC
>JAHHRK010000073.1 GCA_020025795.1 Faecalibacterium sp.
GCCTTCGCGGTCAACAACGTTGCCTGCGCCGACCTTGACGGAATCGCCGTACTTCTCGCGGATCCAGCTGATGGTGCGGCTCTGCCACTCGGAGAAGCCTTCGGAGGAGTCGATGCACAGAACGTCTGCGCCAGCCTCGACCAGAGCAGGAACACGAGTCTCGTAGTCACGGGTGTTGATACCAGCGCCGACCACGTAGCTCTTGTTCTTGTCCAGCAGCTCGTTCACATTTTCCTTGTGGCTCTCGTAGTCCTTACGGAAAACCATGTAAACCAGGTTGCCATTCTTGTCCACCAGAGGCAGAGCGTTCAGCTTCTTCTCCCAGATGATGTCGTTGCAGTCATGCAGAGAAGTTTCTGCAGAAGCGGTAATCAGCTTCTCCATCGGGGTCATGAAGTCGGTGACCTTCTGGTTCAGGTCCATGCGGGACAGGCGGTAGTCACGGCTGGTGACCAGGCCCAGCAGCTTGCCGTGTGCGGTGCCGTCATCGGTGACAGCAACGGTGGAGTGGCCGGTGCGCTCCTTCAGAGCCAGCACATCTGCCAGAGTAGCTTCGGGGCTCAGGTTGGAATCGCTGGTAACAAAGCCCTTCTTGTAGGTCTTGACGCGGCGAACCATCTCAGCTTCGCTCTCAACGCTCTGAGAGCCATAGATAAAGGAAACACCACCCTGACGAGCCAGTGCGATTGCCAGGCGATCGCCGGAAACAGACTGCATGATTGCGCTGATCATGGGGATGTTCATTTCCAGGGGGCATTCTTCCTGACCCTTGCGGTACTTGACCAACGGAGTCTTCAGGCTGACGTTTGCGGGAACGTGCTCAGAAGAAGAATAACCGGGGACCAACAGATACTCGCCAAAAGTACGGGACGGCTGCTCGAAATAATATGCCATATGAAACTCTCCTTTGTCTATCACCAGTAAAAAACGAAATGATTTTATATAATATATCACATTTTCGGCATAAATACAAAGTTTTCGGCAACAAACTTTCTTTTCCACCTGCTGTTAAATACGGCCATGTTGCACACAAAAAGCATGAAAAGTATGTCTTTTATTCCAATCCATGCAAAAAAGCCCGCCGTTTCCGGCAGGCCTCTTTGCACACGAAGCGGACATTGTATTCAGCAGAAAACGCGGCGAAGGAAAACCGCGGAAAAAGGAAGATCTGCTTTTTATGTCCTAAACACACTCATGAAAAAGATTAGAGCAATCAGTTCTCGCCTCCTGATCGCACTTAGATTGTAACTCTTTTGACACTATTTTGCAATACTCTTTTGTGATTATTTTGTAATCAATTTGTAAACATCCGGTGTCAAAGTTCGCAATATGCTTCAAAAGCCGGCAAACCGTCCGCCAAACGGGTACCGCAGGTGTACCAGCCATGCTCTGTTTCGCCTGTTTTCAGCTGCATGGTGCCGCCCAGCGGAATTTCTCTGTGGTATGTAACCATCAGCTTTTTGATGGGCTGCTGGCGCACCTGCTCGATGGGCACGGTGGCGCAAGCCATATCCGCATACTCGCAGTTGTTCAGATGCAGGTTCAAATCGCAGTTCTGGTAGTTTGCGGTCACGATGGGGCCATCGGTCAGCTCGGCTGCTTTGGGCAGGCGGTATTCCATGGTAGCTTCCACGGTATCGTTCCAGTGCTGGTCCACCTCCGGCAGGCTGTGGCGCATGATATGGCGGGTGTTCAAATCCACCAGCACCCACCAGCTGTGCACTTCGGCCACAAGCGCGCCGGTTTCATCATAGGCACAGGTGACACGTCGATTGATGGCACGCTTGGATTTTTCCGGCATGGTGGTCACGGTCAGGGTTTCGTCAATGCGCGGTACACGGTGAAATACAAGGCCCTGCTTTGCCAGCAGAAAGGCGCAGTGGTGTGCTTCGTAAAAAGCCGGGGTAAAGCCCAGCGCCGTGCACTGGTCGGTTGCCACCTGCTGGGCATAGCGCAGCAGCGTACCGGGTTTCAGATAGCCCATAAAATCCGCATCGTGGCGGTTCACGAAAAACTTGCGGGTGTAATTTGCACTTTCCATGGAATGTTCCCTCCCTTGCGCCGCCGGGCGCATTTTGAATGAAAAAAGAGCCCGGACCACAGCCGGACTCTTTTTATTATTAAAGGTACCGTTTACTTAATCAGCTTGCCCTTCTGGATGATGTGGACCAGCTCCAGGTCCTTGTTCACCAGCAGCACGTTGCCCCAACGGCCAGCGTCCAGGCTGCCGTAATCGGCATCAATACCGATGCTGCGTGCCGGGTTAACGGATGCAGCACGCACAGCGCTTTCCAGCGGAATACCCATTTCCTGCACGGCATGGCACATGCAGTCGTACAGGTTGGTTGCGCTGCCTGCGATGACGCCGGGGTCACGGGACAGGGTTGCACGGCGACCCTGCTTGACAACGCCCTGACCGCCCAGGCTGTATTCGCCGTCGGGCAGGCCGGTTGCTTCCATGCTGTCCGCAATCAGGACCACCTTATCGTCACCGAACAGGCGGAAGGTCATGCGCACAACAGCGGGATGGATATGTACGTTATCGGTAATCAGCTCCACATAAGCGCCTTTTTCCTGTGCAGCAGGAATGGGGCCAGGCATACGGTGATTGATGCCGGGCATTGCGTTGTACAGGTGGGTCATGTGGTTAGCACCCTTCTCGAATGCCTTGACCGCAGTTTCGTAATCGGTGCAGGTATGTGCAATGGACACGTTCACTTCGTCCTTGACCTGCTCGATGAAGTCCAGTGCGCCCGGCTCCTCAGGTGCGATGTCGCACAGCTTGAACAGGCCGTTGGCACGCTTCTGCAGGCGGCGGAACATTTCTACATCTGTACCCTGCAAATAGTCGGGATTCTGTGCGCCGATCTTCTTGGGACTGATGAAAGGTCCTTCCATGTTGATACCAACCAGGTCAGCGCCGTGATCGTTTTTGTGCACTGCGGCTGCGTCTGCGATGCCGCCCAGGATCTCCTCATTATAGGTCATGGTTGCCGGGCAGATTGCCAGCACGCCCACGCTGCCTTCGTAATCGGCAATGGCCTGAATGGCTTCTTCCGTACCTTCGCAGAAATCGTGGCCGACACAGCCGTGGAAGTGTACATCCACCAAGCCGGGGATTGCGTACAAGCCCTCTGCGTCCAGCACAGTATCATCGCCGCTGACAGAACCGATTCGGCCGTCTGCACCAATTTCAATATCTTTTTTTACAAAACCTTCTTCGGTTTGAAATACATCTGCATTTTGAATGCGCATTTTTTATGCCCTCCCAGCATTACGTTTCTTTTCTCCATTTAACAATGCTTTTTCGCGCCTGTCAACTGCAAAAGGTACATTGTTTTTGTTTCCATGCTCATTTCACAATATTTTTCATTCAAGAGACGTTGTTTTGGGCAATCTGTTTTCATTTTTCAACAGCCTCTTTTTCCGATTTTTTCGCCCCGCAAACGATTCTTTCTTGCAGTTACAACAAAAATACATGTTCTTTTTTCCGGCTTTATCCTATCATAATAGGTAAGTATGTACGATGCAGAAACGGTTCTTTCTGCAAGACAAAAGAGAGGCGGTATTTCACCATGAAAGAAATTTCCCTGCTGAAATCAGAACTGCAAAACGGCGCCTACGCCCAGCGTCTGGCACACCTGTATTGCTGCACCCCCGAGGAAACCTCCGGCCAGGCAAAGCGTTACCTTGCTGCCATTGACGGCTTGGAAAGCACCTTCGGTGCACACAGTGCTGTTAAGCTGTTCAGCGCACCCGGCCGCACCGAAATCGGCGGCAACCACACCGACCACCAGCATGGCCGTGTTCTGGCCGGCAGCGTCAACATCGACATGATTGCCGCTGTTGCTGCCAACGACAAGGCTCAGCTGCGCGTCCAGAGCGAAGGCTACGATCTGTGCGTGATTGACCTGGCTGACCTGGCTGCACGCAAGGAAGAAGAAAACACCACCATGTCCCTGCTGCGCGGCACCTGCAAGGCTTTCACCGGCCTGGGCGCAAAGCTGACCGGCCTGGATGTGTACATTTCTTCCAACGTACCCAAGGGCAGCGGCGTTTCTTCTTCCGCTGCATTTGAGGTGCTGATTGGCACCATCCTGAACGAGCTGTTCATGGGCGAAAAGAAGGTTTCCGCTATTCAGATCGCTCAGATCGGCCAGTGGGCCGAAAACGTCTACTTTGGCAAGCCCTGCGGTCTGATGGACCAGATGGCTTCCAGCGTGGGCAACATCATTACCATTGATTTTGCCGATCCTGCTAACCCCGTTGTCCAGCCCGTTGACGTGGACTTCGCCAAGGCTGGTCTGGCACTGTGCATTCTGGATTCCGGCGCAGACCACGCCGACCTGACCGACGAGTACGCTGCTGTTCCTGCCGAGTGCAAGGCTGTGGCTGCTGTCTGCGGCAAGGAAGTGCTGCGTGACGTTCCGTTTGCCGATTTTGTGAAGCACATTCCCGAAGCACGCCGCCTGCATGGTGACCGTGCGGTTCTGCGTGCCTTCCATTTCTATGCAGACAACGACCGTGTGCCCCAGCAGGTTGCTGCTTTGCAGGCAGAAGATTTCGATACCTTCCTGCGCCTGGTGACCGAATCCGGCAACAGCAGCTGGGAGTTTTTGCAGAACGTGATTCCTGCCGGCTACAAGGAGCATCAGGAAGTTGCCATTGCGCTGGCTGTTGCGCGTGAAGCACTGCACGGCAAGGGTGCCGTCCGCGTACATGGCGGCGGTTTTGCCGGCACCATTCAGGCTTTTGTCCCTGTCGATATGCTGGCAGAGTTCAAGGCCGCTACCGAAGCTGTTCTGGGCACTGGTAAGTGCCATGTATTGTCCATTCGTCCTGAAGGAGGCGCCGCATTATGATTGATACCGCAATTCGCCAGCTGGTCAACTATGGCCTGGACACCGGCCTGATTCTGCCGGAAGACGCTATGTACATCACCAACCAGCTGCTGATGACCATGCAGCTGGACAGCTACGAAGCACCGGAAGGTGACTGCCCCTATGTGGATCTGGAGCAGATTCTGACCGACCTGGTCAACGACGCTGTTGCACGCGGTGTCTGCGCAGACGACGTCACTTCCCGTGATTTGTTCGACACCAAGCTGATGGGCGTTCTGACCCCTCGCCCCAGCATCGTGATTGCAAACTTTGACGAGCGCTACGAGGCCGAAGGCCCCAAGGCTGCTACCGACTGGTTCTATGAATTCAGCCAGGACACCGACTACATCCGCCGCTACCGCATCAAGCGTGACCTGAAGTGGGTCACCCACACCCAGTACGGCGATCTGGATATTACCATCAACCTGTCCAAGCCGGAAAAGGATCCCAAGGCTATCGCTGCTGCTAAGCTGGCTCCGCAGTCCAGCTATCCCAAGTGCCAGCTGTGCCGTGAGAACGAAGGCTATGCAGGCCGCATGAACCATCCGGCTCGTGAGAACCACCGCATCATCCCCATCACCATCAACGACAGCGACTGGTGCTTCCAGTACAGCCCCTATGTGTACTACAACGAGCACTGCATCGTGTTCAACGGTCAGCACACCCCTATGAAGATCGAGCGTGCAACCTTCCGCAAGCTGCTGGACTTCGTGGGCCAGTTCCCCCACTACTTTGTTGGCTCCAACGCTGACCTGCCCATCGTGGGCGGCTCCATCCTGAGCCACGACCACTTCCAGGGCGGCAACTACGAGTTCGCTATGGCAAAGGCTCCCATCGAGGAGAAGTTCACCTTCCCCGGCTTTGAAGATGTGGATTCCGGCATCGTCCAGTGGCCCATGAGCTGCATCCGCCTGACCTGCGAGGACGACGAGCGCCTGGTTGAGCTGGCAGACAAGATTCTGACCGCATGGCGCGGCTACACCGACGAAGCTGCATTCATCTTTGCAGAGACCGACGGCGAACCGCACAACACCATCACCCCGATTGCCCGTATGCGTGACGGCAAGTATCAGCTGGATCTGGTGCTGCGCAACAACATCACCACCGAGGAGCACCCCATGGGCGTGTATCACCCCCATGCCAAGCTGCACCACATCAAGAAGGAGAACATCGGCCTGATCGAAGTGATGGGTCTGGCTGTTCTGCCCAGCCGCCTGAAGAACGAAATGGCTGAGCTGGAGCCGCTGCTGGTCAACCGCACGCCGGTTGCAGAGTACTCCGAGACTGCCCAGAAGCACGCAGAGTGGGCACAGGAGATTCTGGCAAAGTACCCCGACCTGAACGCCGAGAACGTCCACGGCATCGTGGAGACCGAAATTGGTCTGGTGTTCGCACAGGTCCTGGCTGACGCAGGCGTCTACAAGATGACCGAAGAAGGCCGCGCTGCTTTCCGCCGCTTTATGGAGAGCGTCAAGTAAGCAAACGCTGTATCTAAACAAAAGCGAAGCCCGCAGAGCAATCTGCGGGCTTCGCTTTTTGTATCATTGCTTCTCGCACGGAAACAGCCCCGTGCAGTCCGTAAAAACGCACCAGTATCAAATGCCGCCCTTGTAAAAAGTGGTAGCTATCGGCAAAATACCAAGGAAGAGAAACAGACAGAACAACACCAAAAGAGTTATTCCATAAAGTATGTACGCATATACCTTTTTGGGCATAGTGGATACCAGAAAATCGATGTGTGCATCCTGTACACACATATCAACAGAAAAGAACAAAATGAACGCAATGTGATGCTGAAAAGAAAAAATCGCGCACCCGAGAAGATAGTTAATTACCAGAAAAACGATACTATTCACAAACAGGCGAAAAAACGTAAGAAGGTGATTCTTTTTCATGCAAAGCTCCTGTGCCAGCACACAAACGTGCAACGGCAAAACCTCATTAAAATAACTTTCCGAACGGGATATTGTGCCAGTTTTTATTATAAATCGGCCTTGCCGCCTTTTCCACTGACACTTTACTCAAGAAACGATGCATTTTTTATCCATCCAAGCAAAATGCCCGCAGAGCAATCTGCGGGCTTTGTTTTTTTCTGTTGTCAGGAACGGCGCATTTGCTTTTCTTTGTGTTTCAGGTACAGGATCACGCCTTCGGCCACCACGCCCACAGCCACAAGTGCGCCAATCATAGGGCCAATCGGCAGATGTACGTTCGGGCGGCCGTCCACCCAGGCCTCCACAAGCAGCCATACTATGCACAAAATACAATAGCCGTTGGCAATGGTCCGGCAGATTTTGCGGTATGGCGTAACCCGCCCGGGATTTTCCGCAGCTTCGGCCTTTTCCCGCAGATTGCCGACCACAATATCGACCGCGATGCCTCCGGCCGCAAATACGTACAGTAACTTTGTCACACTGGGCTGCAGCGCCGGGCAAGCCGCTGCAACAGCAATCATAATGATTACAAGCGCGCTTACCGCAGTCCAGGCAATCAGGATGTTTTTTCTTATCTTTTTGTATTTCATATATTGACACGCCCCTTTTCTGAAAGCAAATCGTATTCCATTTTGATTATAAATCGGTGCTTTCCGCTTTTCCACTGGCAAACCGACGAAGAACCGTCGTTGTTTTTGGGCAAAAATTCGCAATTCTGCGTGCGTTTTCGCAAACTTGACTTCTGGGTTTTGTGGTTTATACTAGGTCCACTCAAACGAAATCACAAGCAAGCGCAGTGCGAAATTGCGGAAACCGCCCTGCGCAATCACCCACAACAAAGGAGGAATTTTTGTGGCACGAAGTAACTTTCCCGTTTATTTTTCCATGCGGCGCATGATGGGCGCCCTGCGTGACGATCAGCTGGGGCGCGTGCTGCGTGCCGCGCTGGATTTTGCGGAGCTTGGCACTGACCCCACCGGGCTGGACCAGGCCGAGCGCATCGCTTACGAAGCCATGCGCGACACCATTCAGCGCGACTGCGCCAAGTACGATGCCAAGTGCCGCCAGAACAAGGCCAACGGCGCAAAGGGCGGCCGCCCGCCCAAGTACAGCGAAAAAGCAGATGGTTTTTCTCAAAACCCAGCCGAACCAGACGCGGATTTTGCACCCTCAACAGCAGCAGCAACCTCAACCCCAACAGCAAGAC
>JAHHRK010000074.1 GCA_020025795.1 Faecalibacterium sp.
ACGCTGTGTATTGCAAAGCCAATCGGACAGGTATTGGACCTGAATACAGAACTGGAAATGAAATAATTTTGCAGTTCGACAGGGTGAGGGTAAATCTGCACGCCTTTTTGCATACAATGGGTCTTACAGTATGCAGAAAGGGATGGAAACATGATAACAATGCAGACGACACAAACGGTCGCCCCACCGATGGTACGACGCATCGGCGCGGAAGACTTTTTTCTTTTGGCACGCACCAGCGGTGCGTATCGCCCCTATTGGGAGGTAATGCGGATGCTGGCGGTGGGCCAGGCCTGGGGAACAGGTCCCATTGGTCAAATGCCGGAAAGCGGTGTGCTGCTGATGCCGCTGGATGCGGATGTAACCTGGGCGGCTGCCTTGCGTGAGCTGGAAGGCATGAAGCGGGAACAGGGATTTTTCATTACGCCGCCGGTGGGCAATATGGAGCATCTGCCGTTTCTGTTGGAGCAGATTGTGGCAGTTGCCCGCCGCCGCAGCCCGGAAAATCCGGTGCAGGCAGTGATGGCCTTTGATTTTCATCTGGAAGAACGGCTGCCTGCCTATTTTGACGCTGGCTTTGCTTTGCGTGCCGTGCGGCCCTTGGTGGGCCTTGCCCCCGAAGCTTTGCTGATGACAGGCGAATGGGAAAAGCCGGAAATCTGGCTCGCTTTGTCGGACGCAACGAATCTTTCCATGCTGCTGGCGCGCGGCTGGGCAGCGGTGGAAATGCGCGACGGTGAATCCGGAAGCCTTTTGGGTATGGTGCCGCCGAACGCAATTGTATAAGCAGACATTACAAAATGGTTGCAAACGCAATATCGGTTCGGTATGAATCGTATGGTTGTTTGAAAGGATGTGAAATCTATGAAAATGAAAAAGCGTTTATGTGCCTTGCTGGCAATGCTCGTTCTGTTTTGCATCATGGCTGTACCGGTCTGGGCGGATATGGGCCCAAAACCCACAGTGGATTTGACATTCAAAGGGCTGGAAGGACAGCAATATGCCGTGGCACTGATTTCACGGATGGAATATACGCCGGCCCCCTGGATGGGTGACGGATGGGATGCATATAACCCTGAGGACGGTAAAAAGGAAAACTGGCAGGCATTACACGACTATGTGGACCCGGACGGCTGCAAATTTGGCGGCTATTGGGAGGAATGCAGTGAATCCCACCACTTCCGATGGGATTACCGCGCCCCCAGTCGTTTCAAAATATTGATTTGGCTGGAAGATACACAGACCTATCTTGTCAGTGAGGAACTGGACCGATATGCATTTGACGCTTACTTCACCGTGCAGTACACACCGGAAGGCACATTGCAGGTTAAGCGCAGTTATGATTACACCTGGGAATTGATTTCTCTGGTTTGCCGCGTGGTGCTGACCATTGCAATCGAGTTGGTACTCGCCTGGATGATTGGCTGGCGTGCCCGGCGGGATATGCAGGTTCTGCTGTGGACCAACGTGGTGACCCAGCTTGGGCTGAACATTGCATTGAATGTAACCAACTATATGCAAGGCAGTCTGGTTTTTGCATTCGCCTTCTTTGCCTTTGAGCTGATCGTCTTTGTGATTGAAGGCGCAGTGTATCAGTACTTGCTGCGCAGAGATCCCAATACCGGCAAAAAGCGGCACGTTTGGCTGTATGCGCTGGGTGCAAACGGGGTGTCTATGCTGTTGGGCTTCAAGCTGGCGCAATGGATTCCCGGTATTTTCTAATGACAGTAAAAAAGTTGGGCACCATTTCGGTGCCCAACTTTTTTGTTCCTGGATTTAGTCGATGGTAGTGCGGGTACGGCCCATGCCCATGACGGTGGCAGAAAGCTTTTTCCAGCTGTTGCAGCCACAGATGCCGTCCGGTGTCAGCTGTACGGACTTTTGCCAGGCAATCAGCGCACGTTCCGTCCGGGTGCCAAACTTGCCGTCGATTTGGTTGCCGGTAGGATAGCCCAGCGTAGAAAGGGAGTCCTGCAGAATCATGACATAACAGCCGCGGCTGCCATGAGACAGCTTCGGGTAGCCGCTTGTAGTGCCGCTGCAGGCTACCTTGCCGTATCGGCGGTCAAAGTGTACCCAGGTGGGGGTCATGGACAGCGGTTCGACGTAACGCCAGGCACCGGTGTTTTCGGCGGCCTGGTGAATCTTGCGGCGACGCACTTCGCCTTGGCCCTGACCAACGTCAAAGGCTACACCGGCGTAGTGCTGGCTGCGTGTGCCATGGCCGCCTTCCCAGATGCGGCGGAAGGCGTAGCCCACATGGATGCCTTCACCGTAGCTGCGGCGAGTCAGGTTCCAGGCTTCCATGGCTTCAGTAGTGGTCCAAAGCGTGCTGCTGCCGGATACGCCGCGGAATTCCTTGACGGTCAGGGTATTGTTGATGCTGTACGGCATGGGGTCGCTTTCGCTCATGTTGTTGTAGGTGTAGATCTGGTTTTCAAACCGATCGTAAATCAAAAGTCTCGCCATAAGGGTGCCTCCTTGTTAGTTAGATCGCTCTGCTTTGGTGCGCAGAATGCGCCAGGTTTGATTGTCCACAACGCCAGTGGGATTCAGGCCGTTTTCGATTTGCAGCTGCTGAATCAGCACAGTCTGCTTGTCCACAAAGCTGCCCGTCACATCGGTGTGCGGATAGCCGCACATCTGGTTGCCCAGCTGGTCCAGCCAGCGCTGAATCTGCTGTACACGAGCACCTGCACTGCCTACGCCGGATGCCTGATATTCCGGGAAATTCATTGGGTTTGGCCCGGCGCTGGAAAGCAAGGTCAGGCTGAGTGCTTCAGCGGTGATCCAGGTCACTTCGTCTGCAATGCCGGTTACCGGGATGCCTTCCAGCTCCTGAAAATCCTTGACGGCTTCTTCCAGCAGAGGCGTATAGGTATCGGTCAGGCCCACATTGGCAATGGTGTCGAAATAGTAGGCAATACGGGTAATCAGGCTGGAGAAGTACAGTACGTCTGGCCCATGGTCACCCAGTTTTAGCGGCGTGCCGGGATAATCGATTCGGGTAATGGTAACAACCGCACCGGACAGCCGTAGCGTGCCTGCCTGCTGATACAACGACTCCCAGGTTGTGCGGCCCACAATGCCGTCAATCGTCAGGCTGTTGCGGCGCTGGAATGCCTTGACCGAGCGTTCCGTGTCGGCACCAAAGACGCCGTCGATGGAAACAGTGGGAATATCCGGATCGTAGGCAGCCATGACAAACAGATAATATTGCAGCTCTTTGACAGGCGTACCGGTACTGCCGCGGCGCAGAACACCCGGATATTCACCAGGTCGCAGGCTGGGGCTGAGCAGGTTGTTGGCAACGCCGTTGTAGACTTCCTGGAGCTTATTCCAGGTTGCGCGGCCCACAATGCCGTCGGCAGTCAGACGGAAATAGCGCTGGAACGTGGTAACGGCGCTTTCGGTGCCGCGGCCATAGATGCCGTCTACGGAAAGGTTTTCCAGTTCGGGATAGGTGGTGCGGGCAATCTTCAGCCAGAATTGAATAAGCTGTACGTTGCTGCCACGATCTCCCCGGCGGATCGGCGTTCCGGGATATTGGTTGGGTGTTCCAATGTCGCTTTGTACGCTTTCATAGCCTTGATACAAAACAGCCCAGGTAGTAGGACCAATGATGCCGTCTACTGGCAGACTGGCCAGCCGTTGGAAAGCACGCACGGCCCGCTCGGTATCGCTGCCATAAATGCCGTCTACCGTTAGGGCGGGCAGCTCGCGGGTATAGTCAGAAAGCGTATCCAGCCAGAACTGCGCTTGCTCGACGGTTTTGCCGCGGGAACCAACGCGCAGGATTTCGCCTTGCCAGCTGCCGCCGGAAAGCGTGCCATTTTCGGTTTCGCCTTCGCTGGTCAGCTCGGCCAGATCCTTGACAGATACATAGATGTAGCTGATTTTATACCAGGTAGAGCGACCGACCACGCCGTCGGCAACCAAGCCAAATTGCTTTTGGAAGGTTTTGACGGTTTGGGTCATGCTGGAACCAAAGATGCCGTCCACGTTCAGCTTTCCAAAGAAAGGGTAGTCCTTGGTAATACGGTTCAGCTGGCGCTGCAAGGTGTAAACGGAAGTGCCGCGGTCACCCTGGCGCACAGGACTGCCCGGATAGCTTTGCGGAATCGAGCGAATGTTGTTGGTGCGCACGATTTCAATATCGTTGCCGTAATAGTGACGCAAAATCTGAAGTGCGTTCTTGCCTTGGTTGGCCAACGTAACCGTACCCCACTGCTTCATGCCGGGGCAGGTGACGGATTTGCCATCGCAGTATTCGGTATAGTACGGGTTCAGCGTGCCGATGCGGCGCACATAGGTGTTGAAGATTTCAGCAGTCAAACGCACCATCACATCGAACACCGTGCGGCCATGCACATAATACTGGTCATAGCTGGTGGAGTTCGTGATGTTGAAGGTGTAGCCTTTGCTGGGATACCATTCGGTATAGATGCGGTTCAGCGCCAGACTGATTTGAGCGTGGATATTCGCACGCAGCGCTTGTTCCGGCCAGGTGGGATAGACTTCGCTGGAAGCTACGTTGGCGATGTAATCCTGGAAATTTACCGTCACATTCTTTGCGCTGACAGCAGGCTTGCCCAGATGAACTGTGATCTTGTTGGGAACCACTACTTCATCCAGAACAAAAGGTGCAACGCAGTCGGTAATGGGGGCAGGGCCACTGCCGCCATTTTGGGTAAAAAGCCCGTGAGGCGGGATAATAATGGGTTCGTCCGCAATGCGAAAAGCTTCGCCGCCGGAGGTGACCATTTCGATGGGCGCAACGGTGATTTCGCCGGGGAAAATCTGTGCGCCTTCGATGGTGACGGTGCGGTAGCCGGGCTTTTCTGCGATGATGGTTGCCACGGTATAAGGCTGAACCGTGGTGTTGTTGGGGTCCAGTGAGTAGCATTTATTCGGGGTTTTGAGGCGGATTGTGTCAGCCGTACCTTCTGAACCGGTTGTAAAACGCCAGGTTTTCTCACGGCTCAGCACCGTTATATTTACATCTGGAATGGGCGCACTGCGCCGCATTGCATAGGTTTGGATGCGAAGAGCTCCATATGCCATGTGTAAAATCTCCTTTGCTTCAGAATGGTTTTCCCAGTCTATTCTGATTTCTGCAAAGGTGTGATAAAACAAAACCCCCGCCTCGGCCTGGGCCGAAGCGGGGGAAAAGTTATTTTAGATGGATTAGTGCTGGATCAGGCTCTTACCGGTCATCTCAGCAGGCTGAGGCACTTCCATGATTTCCAGCATGGTGGGAACCAGGTCGCTCAGCACGCCGCCCTCGCGCAGGGTAACGTCGCCGGCACCGGCAACCAGGCAGGGAACCACGTTGGTGGTGTGAGCGGTGAAGGCACTGCCATCCTCGTTCATCATCTTGTCAGCGTTGCCGTGGTCAGCAGTCAGAACAACTGCGCCGCCCTTTGCCAGAACAGCATCCACAACCTTGCCGACAGCGGTGTCAACAGCCTCAACAGCCTTGACTGCTGCATCGAACACGCCGGTGTGGCCGACCATGTCGCAGTTTGCAAAGTTCAGGATGATCACGTCGTACTTGTCGCTCTCGATGCGCTTGACGCACTCGTCAGCAACAGCAGGTGCGCTCATCTCGGGCTGCAGGTCGTAAGTGGCAACCTTGGGGCTGGGGATCACGCAGCGATCTTCGCCTTCGTAGGGAGCTTCGACGCCGCCGTTGAAGAAGAAGGTAACGTGTGCGTACTTCTCGGTCTCAGCAATGCGCAGCTGAGTCTTGCCCAGCTTGGACAGGTACTCGCCCATAACATTCTTCAGGTCAACCGGGGGATAAGCAACTTCGCAGTTGGGCATGGTAGCGTCGTACTGTGCCATGCAGACGTACTGCACGGGCAGGCGGCCGCCGCGGCGCTCGAAGCCGGTGAAAGCATCGTCGCAGAACACACGAGTCATCTGACGTGCGCGGTCAGGGCGGAAGTTCAGGAACACAACGGTGTCGCCAGCCTGTACGCGGCCACCTTCGCAGGTAACGCAGGGCAGAACGAACTCGTCGGACACACCAGCATCATAGCTGGACTTGATGCAGGTCTGCCAATCGGGAGCGGTCTCGCCTTCGCCGTAAACGAATGCGTCGTAAGCCTTCTCGATACGATCCCAGTTGTTGTCGCGGTCCATAGCGTAGTAACGGCCTGCAACAGTTGCGATCTTGCCCAGACCGATCTGGTCCATCTTGTCCTGAACGTTCTGCAGGAAATGCTCGCCATCATGGGGGTCAGTGTCACGACCGTCGGTGATAGCGTGGACGTAAACTTCCTTAGCGCCCAGAGCCTTAGCCATGTCCAGCAGGCCGAACAGGTGATCCTGGTGGCTATGTACGCCGCCGGTGCCCATCAGGCCCATGAAGTGGATTGCCTTACCAGCATCGATTGCAGCCTTCATGTTCTTAACCAGAACAGGGTTCTTGACCATCTCACCGTCCTGAATGGACTTGGTGATCAGGGTCAGCTGCTGGTAAACAATGCGGCCTGCACCAATGTTGGTGTGGCCAACTTCGCTGTTGCCCATCTGGCCGTCAGGCAGGCCAACGCTCATGCCGGAAGCACCAATGGTGGTGTGGGGGCAGGTAGCAAACAGCTTATCCAGGTTGGGCTTGTTAGCAGCAACGATTGCGTTGCCATAGGTCTGCTCAGGGACCCAGCCAAAACCGTCCAGAATGCAAAGCATAACAGGTTTTTTAGACATAGAAGAAATCTCCTTTTTTAGCATAAAAAGGGCTGCGGTGATGTGCGCCGCAGCCCGGGTTTTGCTTAAAACTTAGCCCTTGGTTGCAGCGTCAACGATAACTGCAAAGTCGGGAGCCTTCAGAGAAGCGCCGCCAATCAGGCCGCCGTCAACGTCAGGCTTGCTCAGCAGCTCTTCACAGTTCTTGGGGTTCATGCTGCCGCCGTACTGGACGGTAACGGTCTTAGCAACATCTTCACCGTACAGCTCGCCCAGGACCTTGCGGATCTGAGCGCAGACTTCCTGAGCCTGATCGCTGGTAGCGGTCTTGCCAGTGCCGATAGCCCAGATGGGCTCGTAAGCGATGATGACGTTAGCCATCTGCTCAGCGGTAACATCACGCAGAGCGATCTTGGTCTGCATACGGACCAGCTCTTCGGTGACGCCCTCTTCGCGCTGCTGCAGGCTCTCGCCCACGCAGATGATGACCTTCAGGCCAGCGTTCAGAGCAGCCAGGCTGCGCTTGTTGACGGTCTGATCGGTCTCGCCGAAGTACTGGCGGCGCTCGCTGTGGCCGGTGATGACGTACTCAACGCCCAGGTCAACCAGCATATCAGCGCTGATCTCGCCGGTGAATGCGCCGGACTTTTCAAAGTGGACGTTCTCAGCGCCAACCTTGATGTTGGTGCCCTTGGTCATTTCCACTGCGGTTGCCAGAGAGGTGTAGGGGGTGCAGATGACTACGTCGCAGCCTGCGTCCTTCACAGCGGGGATCAGCTCGTTGATCAGAACTTTAGCCTCAGAAGCGGTCTTGTTCATTTTCCAGTTGCCAGCGATAACAGCCTTGCGGTTCTGCTTATCCATAATGATGATGCTCCTTCATTTTTACAAAATAAAAAGCGCGGCGGCGCAGGCCGCCGCGCTTGGTAGGCTCAGTGGTGAGAATTATGCGTTCTGGATCACTGCGATGCCGGGCAGTTCCTTGCCCTCCAGGTATTCCAGAGAAGCGCCGCCGCCGGTGGAGATGTGGGTCATCTTGTCGCCCAGGCCCATCTGCTGCACAG
>JAHHRK010000075.1 GCA_020025795.1 Faecalibacterium sp.
TGCCCAGTGCTTTGGTCGTTTCCATATTCGTCTGAGAAAGCTCGGTGCGCATCCGACTAAGCTTGTTATCCATCGTTTCCGACTGCATCGCCAGCCGGCGCTCCATCGCGTTGTTCTGCGCGGTAAAGCGTGCGTCCAGCCAGTCCTGCATTTCACGCGTCATGCCCTGCTTTTTCGTGAGCAGCAGCTTGACCAGAATCAGCACCAGCAAAACATTCGCGGTAATGAGTAAAATCAAAACGGGGGTATCCATAAAGCTCCTTTTCTATGCCAATTACAAAAACTCGTATTCCAGTGTTGTTACGTCTGTGTTGTATTCTCTGCCCACCAGACCCACGCCTTCCAGCTCCATTTCGCCGGTCTGATTGTCGTACGGGTCGGCACGCCATGACTGCTTAGGCGGAGTCAGCTGTGCCTGGAATGCGTGGTTCGCAGCAAAGCGGCCGGTATCCAGGCTGCCAAAATAGTGTCGGCGCAGCGCTTTTTCGCCGCGGCGTGCTGCGCTGCCGCCAAACGAACAATCGGCGTACAGCCAGCCTTTTCCTTCCAGCCAGAACATTGCCCAGTCGTGGCAGCCAGCCTCCTGCGGTTCCACAGACAGGCCACTCTCCCACATGGCCGGGATTCCGGCAATGCGGCACATGGTAATAAAGGTAAGTGCCTGCACACCGCAGTCGCCTCTACGACTGTATGCACAATTTTCCGCAATGCTTTCCAGAATGAAATACTGGGGCATGAACCGATACTTCACGTTCAAGGTTACATAATCATAAATGCGGCTGGCCTTTTCGGCATCGTCGGCCGCATCGCCAATCACAGCAGCGGTCAGCTTACGCATGGCCGGTGTAAAGCGCACATGCGGCAGCTGTTCGCCCAGATAGTTTTGCGGCGCAAACCCACCATCGGTCACATTGGGCAGCACGTCCATCGACATGGGGTCCACATACTGTGCGGTGCGCACATAGGAAACCACGGCTTCCACCGGTGTGTTTTCGGTCAGCTCTGTTTCCCAGTAAATCGTGCGCTGAGGTGCGGTTTCCGGCGCAATGGAAGTCGGCTCTTTCCAGAAGGATTCCATCTGAATCTCACTCTGAGACGGGCAAGCAGCCGGAGCCGGCAACCACAATTTTGCGCGCACACTGGTGCGGCCCTCTTTTTTTGCCTGTTCCATTGCACGGGCAAAGGCTTCGTCCGACGCTTTCATGGGGAATTTCAGGCGAATTTTGCGGCCACGCTGCCCTTCTGCTGCAGATCAGTTGCCTGCTGGCCACGGCGTGCGCGCGATGCATAATCCGGGCGTACTCCGGCACGCAAAGCAAAGCCATCATCCGTATAAATCAGCGTCTCGACAAAGCGGCGTGCAAAGTGCCGCTCACCGTTCACAAAGCGCCAATCGATGCGGTTATCTGCTACCAGTGCACGGAATTCTTCCCGCGTCATATCCGGGATGCGGCTCTGGATGTGGGCCAGTGCTTCGTCCTCGTTGCAAGGATACTCGCCGGGAATACGTGTTAAGATTTCGCGCTGTGCCAACAAGCCTGCACGCCAATTCTCCGGCAGCTGATTCAGGCAGTTTTCTGCCTTATCGGGGCTTTCGCCGCCGTTCTGGGTCTGAGTCAAATCCTCGTTCAGCAGGCGGTCAATTGCTGCAACGGCCTGTGTATAATAGCCGGCTGCTTTCAGCCGCGCAATATCCTCCGGCAACGGAGTATCCAGATGCCGCAATGTATCGTTCCAGTTCATACGTATTCCCTCCAAATCAATCTATTTTGTACAGTATACCGCGAACCCTCGCTTTTGAAAAGTAATCTGCATCTTTTACTTTTCAAACAATCCGTGCTATACTAAAAACCATCGTAATATCATCCAACGACAGGAGGCCCACATGGCATTACTCGCAAATTATCACACGCACACGCCCCGCTGTATGCACGCCACCGGCAGCGAGGAAACTTATGTTCAAACCGCTATTGCACAGGGTTATAACGTTTTGGGCTTTTCCGATCACACACCCTGGCCTTTCTCCGGATATGAAAGCTACTGCCGCATGACGACTGCGCAGCTGCCGGAATATGTGGCCACTGTGCGCGAGTTAGAACAGAAATACGCCGGTGAGATCAAAATTCATTTGGGCCTGGAGGTCGAATACGCACCTGCTTATATGGACTGGCTGCGGGACACCAAAAAGGAGTTCGGGCTGGACTACCTGATTTTCGGCAACCACTTCTGCAACAGCGAGGAAAGCGGCATTTATTTCGGCAAAGAGAATCCGGAACCGATCATGGATGCCTATGTGGAACACGCTATAAAAGCCATGGAAAGCGGCCTGTACAACTACATGGCCCACCCGGATCTGTTTTTGAACCGTGCCACCGAAATGGGCGAAAAAGCAGAAAAGGCGCTGCGCCAAATCTGCGAAGCTGCGGTAAAATACAACATGCCTCTGGAATATAATATGCTGGGCGAATCGCGCCGCATCCAGGAAAAGCGCGCGGAAAATGGTCTTTGCGGCTACACCTATCCCGGCTTTTGGAAAATTGCTGCGGAATATCCCATCCGCGCAATTATCGGCTGTGATGCACACCATCCGGAAGAGCTGTGCTGCGTTCCGCGGCAAAACAGTGTACGCAGCGAGCTGCGTGGCATGGGGATTCAGGTTCTGGACACGCTGCCCGGCCTGGACTAACAGACAAACGTAAGGTTTCGCACAAATTCTGGACGATACATAACAGAAAAAGTCCCCGATGTGATTTGCTTCACATCGGGGACTTTTGATTGTATGCCGTCTGTCAGGAGCGCCAATCGGTTCGTTTGCTCCAAATTGTTTCGCCCTGGGCTGTAATCTTATCCAGCTCGCAAATATCCAACGGCTCATCGAAGTAATATTTGCAGGAAATCTGATCCGGCTCACCGTTCATGCCAGGCTGCACCGAGGTAATGGAGGAACTGAAGTTCTCAACCACTGTGCCATCGCGGAGATACAGGCAAATTTCCGGCATCTCCGAATCTCCCAGCAGCACTCCGCTGCCATTCGCTTCTACACCAAACGGTGTAACCACCACCGAACGCAGCGTCCAGCCTGCCATATCCTGATTACTGTGTGCACGAACGGTAGGCTGCTTTTCATCCGGAACGGTAAAGGTCACATTCCAATCACCCTTGATACAATGTTCATAGGTGCTCGTGGTATAGTACAGCGAAAGCGCATCCAGATCCGCATCGGGCGGCAGAGCCATTACATACTCCACCAGCTCGGTATCACAGCTGCTGCTGATATTCTGATCCGGCAAGGCTTCGCCTACGCTCAGTTCTGCCACATCTTCCTGAATTTTCTGACCGTTTGTGTCAAACAATGCCAGCGAACAGGTATTGTACCACTGCTCCGGATTGCGGCGCGCCAAAACGTGCAGTGCGTCATCTATGATACCTGCATTGTTGATGGTCAAAAATGGGACACGCTCGTCCACATAGCTGCCATACGCTTTGATACACTGTACCGTGCCCTGATCCATCAATGCTTTTAGTTTGCCGTTACTGATTTCACAGGAAGAACTCTGCACCGGCTTGGTACCGGACAGCGTCGGCCGTGGGTTCCAGCGCTGAATATCACCTGCTGTAACGCCAGTATCCGTATACTCCTGAACTTTGCCGCCGGACAAAATCGTATTCAGAGAAATGGAAACTTTGCCGCTGGCTGCCTGCATGGGATCACGCATACCCTGCACCCGAACCACAACAGAGCCGTCTTCCTGCTGCATAGGCTCGCCGGTAATGACCGTAGGCTGCCCATCGACCAGAATATCGCACAACTCCACAGTATCGTGCAGCCGGTTTACGCCACTGTCATCGGTAAAAGCAAGGTAGCTGATTACCGTGGTATCATCCTGCATGGAGGCCAGAACCTCCATCGAAATACCGCTGCTTACGGAATACACATTCGTCGGGCTTAAATAGCGCATCGTCTGGCGGTTGATCTGGCTTAGTTTGTCGGACATCGAAGGCGATGCCACTACCGCCACAGAAGTAGTCAGGCAAAATGCCGCTGCTGCTGCAACTGCCAGCGCACGCCGAAAAATCACAGGACGACGGCGCTTTTCGCTTCGGCCTGAAGCCATAGCCACCTGCACGATACGCTGTTTTTCCCACTGGGAAAGAGAGACATTGGATACAACCGGGTCCAGTGCTGCGTGAACGTCTTTTTCAGTAATGCTCACGAGATATTCCCTCCAATCGTTTCTCTAAATATGTATACGCACGTTTCAATCGAATACTTACCGTGGGTTGCGGAACCCCCAGCACTTTGGCAATTTCGCCCACAGATAGCCCTTCGTAATACCGCAAAAGGATCACTTCACGGTACTTTATGGGCAGGACGAGTACAGCCTCCCGCAATGCGCCGCTTTCATCATAAGCGTCATCGCAGAAAGCCCCTTCCGGCAGGTCCTCCAACAGGTTTACATTGCGCACCCACCCGCTCTTGAGATAGTCCTTGCAGGTGTTGGTCAATACACGCATCACGAATGTTTTGCAGATGCGATTTTTGTCCGCTGCGCGATAAATCTTGATAAAGGAGTCCTGCACTGCGTCTTCAGCCTGCTCCTTGTGTCCCAAATACAAAAATGCCACTTTCAGCATTTCATCGCCGTATTGTTCCACGAGTGAGGCCATTTCTTCACTCGTCAGGGTCTCTGTCACTTTATCTTACCATTGGCTGTCGGCGGTGGCCTGCCGCCGACAGTCGAAACTTTCTTTTGCTTTTGTATTTTAGTTGTGTCGGATTGCCTCCAGTGCGCTGATCTTCACTGCACGGCCTGCCGGCGCAATACCAGAAAGCACGCCAACCAGCGTTGCAAAGGCCAAAGCCGCCAAAATCAGCCACACAGGTACGATGGAGATTTCGCCGCCGACTTCGCCCCAGGTGCCCATCATCTGGCTCAGCCAGGACATATCTACCTGCTGACCAAAGAAGGCCATAATCATGGTGAGGTGGTTCAGCACAAAGCTGATGCCCAAGCTGACCACAATACCAACCGTACCGCCGATAAAGCCGATAAAGCCACTCTCCAACAGGAACATGGCATGAATCTGCCACAGGTCGCAACCCAGTACCTTCATGATACCGATTTCCTTGGTACGTTCGTAGATAGCCATGGTCATGGTGTTCATGATGTTCAGCGCAGCAACCAGCAAGCTGATAGCTGCCAGACCGCCCAGGATCATCTGGCTCTTGGCCACACTGCCCTGCATCTCCTCGCGCTGCTGCTGCATGGAGTGTACTTCCTGGAAACCCAGTTCGCGGATTGCGTCTTCCACTGCAACAACATTATCGATGTCATCGACCTTTACATAAACTTCCTGATAACCATTGTTGTTCTGGCCATTATTGGTCACTTTGTTGGCCTTTTTGTACTCTGCTACGAGCTTTTGTACATCCTTCAGGTCCATGACGACGCCCGCCTCAGTAAAATAGCCCTTGGCGTAATCGGTTTCCAGAACACCAACCACCTTTAATGTATAGCGCTTAATTTCTTTGCCTTCGTCATTGGTATAGAACAGGCTGATTTTCTCGTTTTCAATATCGAAGAACGGTTCAACCGGGTTGCCGCTGGCGTCGGTCTGACCAAAATATCGCTGATACTTAGGGCTGTCCGGCTTGCGCTTGTTATCATGGAACTCGTAAACAAAGTTGGGACCAACCAGAATCGGAATCGTGTCCTTGCCATAACTGGCGTTGGGGTCGATCCAGTTTCCGCTTTGCAAATGAAATCCCATAGGCTCCATGGCATCCGACTGAATACCATACATATTCCAGGCATATGCCCCATATCGGTCCTTTTTGCCTGCGGCATACTGCGCCTGCAATTCCCAGGCATCGTAATATGGGGTAGCCGCAAGGACATGATCCATACCGCGGATTTCCTGCAGCATCGCTTCATCCATTGCGGGTTCATCCGGGCCGGCGCCATAGTTAAAGATTTGAATTTGTGTCAGATCGCCGTAGCTTTCCAGCATTGCGTCGGTCTGTTTGTTCATTGCAATACCCAGGCTGATCATGACCACAATGGCGCAGGTGCCTACAACAACACCAATGACCGTAAGAGCTGTGCGGCCCTTACGACGGCGCAGATTGTCCGTAGACAATCGGATCAGATCAGAAATCTTCATCGCTTTCCTCCTGGGCTGCCTTCTTCTTTGCAGCACGCTTGCGCAGGACTACTACAACCGCTGCCACAGCACCTGCCGCAACTACCACGATCAAAACAATCTGCCAGGGAGCCAGGCCGCCACCAACAGGTTCCACATCCACCGGGAAATCCGGATCCATCATACCGGGATCCTCCATGCCGCCCATGGGATCGGACATATTCTCAACCGGAATCGAAATCTCTTTGGTCAGGGTAACGATCTCGCCGGAAGGTGCTTCGTAGCTGACGGTGATTTTGCCTTCGATATTGCCTGCATCCATCGGGCTCAGATCCAGGTCTGCGCTTTCCTCGGTGCCGGCAGCCAGGTTGCCAACGTACTCGCTCTGGGTAGGCTGGTTCAGGTTGGTGCCTTCCAGCTGAACGGTAATGTTGTTGACGGGGTTCTTGCCCTTGTTGACAAAATAAATGGTAGCAACATTTTCTTCGCCAACCATCATCATTTCAGGCGTTTCCACACGGCTGATTTCAAAGCGGTCGGGCTGACGTACCGGAACCGAAACCGTAGTGGGGGTGCCGGTGCTCTCGTTGCCGCTGACGGTAACTGCTACCGTGCTGACGCCGCCGGTAAACTCAGCCAGTGCACGCATGGGGAAAGCAACCGTCTTAGACTGGCCGGGCTTCATGGTGCCGATATACTGAGTGCTGCTGCCGCTGCTGATAACCAGGCCTTCGGCCGGTGCAACGCTGACAACTACGTCATCCACATTCTTTTTGCCGGAAGAAGTTGCATACACGGTCAGGTTCAGCGTAAACTCGGCACCTGCATCAATTGCGTCGCCGCCGATGGAGCTGCTTTTTACGATCAGGCCGGGTGCATTCTTGTTTTCGCCTTCTGCCGTGCCGGTGCCATCGTCCGCAGGCGCTACCGGATACAGCTCGCGAATGTTCTCGCCGATTACCTTCTCGATTCCCCGTTTTTCGCTCTTAATCGTTGCTTCAAAGCGGGTATTGCTGGTGTTGGTGTACTTCAGGCCGCTCACACGCAGAACGTGCTTACCGACAGTTTCTACTTTCAGATCCTGTGCGCTGAATGCGCCATTGTCCTTCAGGCGAATGGACAGATCGTCTGCGGTTTTCATATCAGGAACAGCCTGATCATTGCTGTTTTCCAAATTGAAGTAGAACTCCAGTACCAGATTGGAAGTATCCAAAGTGGTGCCGCCTGTGCCGCTGGAAATCGAGTAAGAAGTCAGCGTGCCCCAGGTACCTTTCCACTCATCCTGTTCCGGAATCGGGGTCTCAGTTGGTTCCGGTGCAGTCGTTGGAGCAGGCGTTGCGGTTGCAGTGGTTGTGCTCTGCTGACTGTCAGCTGCAGCCTGTGCATCAGCGGCCAGCGCTGCCTGCGGCAGCATCATTGCAAAGGCAAGGGTTGCTGCCAAAACAACAATACGTTTTTTAAGTTTCATCTGTATGTACCTTTCCTTCCGTCTCTGCATCGGTATTTTC
>JAHHRK010000076.1 GCA_020025795.1 Faecalibacterium sp.
AAGCGTTCTTTCAACCGCGCCAGAATATCCACATTGCGGCCCTCGTCCACGCCGTTGTTCCACAGGCGCAAAATCACCAGAACGCCGGCTTTGCTGGCTTTGTCCGCAAAATCCATACAGTTGTTCAGGTAGGTCAGGTAATCTTCCATACTGCCCTTTTCAAAGCTGTGCACGGAAATATTCACTTTATATACGCCAGCTTCGATCAATTCATCACCGCGCCCCGGCAGCAGCGTGCCGTTTGTGGTAATGGCAGAGCGAAAGCCCAGGCTGTTTGCTTCACGGATAAAATCCGGCAGCAGCGGATGGGTCAGTGGCTCACCCATCAGATGATAATAGATATACTCCGTCACGCCCTGCAGCTTATGGGCAACAGTGCGGAACTCCTCCATCGTCATACGGCGAAGCGGACGCTTTGTGCCAGGACAAAAGGAGCAGTTTCGGTTGCAAATATTCGTGATTTCCACATACACTCGGGAATACAAGGCGGCACCTCTTTTTTCAAATATAGTATGTTTATGGTATCATGTTTTGCATTTTCATGCAAACGATATTGGTCATTTGCTGTACTTTCCCCCCATTTGCAACCTGCTTTTTGGCAATTCTTTCTTGCAGTAAAGTATTGCACTGCACGTCGAATTATGGCATAATTATTAACATTATTTGAACTAAAAATAGTCGTGAGGTGTTTCTTATGGGTGAAAAACGAAGTCATTTTACCAGTCGAATCGGCTTTGTGCTGGCTGCTGCCGGCTCGGCAGTTGGTCTTGGCAATCTATGGCGTTTCCCCTACCTTGCCGCAAAATACGGCGGCGGCATTTTCCTGCTGATTTACATCATTCTGGCTGTCACGTTCGGATTCACGCTGATGATTACTGAGCTTGCACTAGGCCGCCGCACTCGCAAATCCTGCCTGTTCGCCTACAAAGATGCAGACAAGCGTTTTTCCGCATTGGGACCACTAAGCGCGCTGATTCCCGCGCTGATTACGCCTTATTACTGCGTGATTGGCGGTTGGGTCATCAAGTATCTGTATGAGTTTGTTGTCGGCCACGAAACCGCCCTTGCCGCGGATTCCTACTTTAATAATTTTATTACCGTTAGCGCATCCGGTTCCTCTAATGACCCCATGGTCTGGTTCTTTTTGTATGTCATTCTGACCGCATCGGTGGTTCTGTTGGGCGTCAACAAAGGCATTGAAACGCTGAGCAAGTTCCTGATGCCGATTCTGGTGCTGCTTTCTATCTTTATCGCAGGCTACTCGCTGACGCTGCCCGGTGCCATGGAAGGCCTGAAATTCTACCTGATTCCGGACTTTTCCCACTTCTCGGTATCCACTGTACTCGGCGCAATGGGCCAGTTGTTCTACTCCATGTCGCTGGCTATGGGCATCATGATTACCTACGGTTCTTACATGAAGGAAGAAAACAGTCTGGAAGCTTCCGTGGGACAAATCGAAATCTTCGATACCGCTATTGCTCTGCTTGCCGGTCTGATGATTATCCCCCCTGTGGTTGCCTTTAACGGCGGCGACCCTTCGCAGATTTCCGCAGGCCCTGGCTTGATGTTCGGCGTACTGCCCAAGGTGTTCCAGTCCATGATTGGCGGCCGTTTCATCGGTATTCTGTTCTTCCTGCTGGTGTTCTTTGCAGCGCTGACTTCCTCGATTTCTCTGATGGAAACCTTGCTTTCCATCCTGCAGGACACGATCAAGATTCGCCGTGTTACCGCAGTAGTTTCCATTACCGCATTTTTGCTCATTCTTGGTTCTTTGTCCTGCCTGGGCTTTGGTCCGCTGTCCCACATTGCACCCATGGGCATGACTTTCCTGGATTTCTTTGATTTCCTGACCAACTCCATCCTGATGCCCATTGTTGCATTCTTCACCTGCATTTTGATTGGTCATGTGGTCGGCACCCACTTTGTGGAAGAAGAAGTGGAAAAGTGCGGTCATCACTTTGGCCGCAAGAAGGTTTACCGTGTTATGGTCCGCTGGATTTCTCCCGTGATCCTGCTAGTGATCCTGCTGGGTGAGCTGGCAAAGCACTTTGGTCTGCTTGTAATTTAATTCGCATTAAAAAAAGCGAGCCTGTCGCATGACAGGCTCGCTTTTTAATTTTGTATCATCGCTTAAATGCGGGTGCTCCACTGGCTGCAATCCCAAACCTTGGTGACCACATCCTGATAGAATTCCGGCTCATGGCAAATCAACAGGATACTGCCCTTATAAGCCTGCAAAGCGCGTTTCAGCTCGTCCTTTGCGTCCTGGTCCAGATGGTTGGTAGGCTCGTCCAGCAGCAGAATATTGGTGTCCTTGTTGATGAGCTTGCACAGACGCACCTTTGCCTGCTCGCCGCCGCTCAGCACGCGTACCTGGCTTTCGATATGCTTAGTGGTCAGGCCGCACTTTGCCAGTGCTGCACGCACCTCTGCCTGGGTCATGCCGGGATATTCCTTCCACATCTCATCAATGCAGGTGACGGATTTGCCGTAGTCGCCTTCCTGCTCAAAATAACCGATGTACAGGTAATCGCCCAGTTCTGCCTTGCCGCTAAGCGGCGGCACCAAACCCAGAATACTTTTCAAAAGTGTTGTCTTACCGATACCGTTTGCACCCACCAGCGCAATTTTCTCGCCGCGCTCCATATGCAGGTTCAACGGTTTGGACAACGGTTCGTCATAGCCGATGACCAAATCGGTAGTTTCAAACAAAATCTTGCCTGCGGCGCGTGCCTCGCGGAAATTGAATTCCGGTTTGGGCTTTTCCGCAGCCAGCTCGATGATTTCCATTTTGTCCAGCTTTTTCTGGCGGGACATTGCCATGTTACGGGTAGAAACACGGGCTTTATTGCGTGCCACAAAATCCTTCAGCTCGCTGATTTCCTGCTGCTGACGCTTATAAGCCGCCTCCAGCTGCTGCTTGCGCACGGCATATACTTCCTGGAACTTATCGTAGTTGCCCACATAACGGGTCAGTTCCTGATTTTCCATATGGTAAATCAGGTTGACAACGCTGTTCAAAAACGGAATATCGTGGCTGATCAGTACAAAGGCATTTTCGTACTCCTGCAAATAGCGCTGGAGCCAGAAAATGTGGGCTTCGTCCAGATAGTTGGTCGGCTCGTCCAGCAGCAAA
Organism: Faecalibacterium sp.; assembly: GCA_020025795.1. Classification (GTDB taxonomy): domain Bacteria; phylum Bacillota; class Clostridia; order Oscillospirales; family Ruminococcaceae; genus Faecalibacterium. The sequence goes on from JAHHRK010000076.1 coordinate 3,137, forward strand.
ATGTCCGGTTTTTCCAACAGCAGCTTTGCCAGCAGAACCTTGGTACGCTGGCCACCACTCAACTCGGTGACATCCTGATCCAGGCCCAGTGCATCCAGGCCAAATGCGTGTGCAATTTCTGCCACCTTGACGTCAATATCATAGAAGTCGTGCGCCATCAAAAGGTCCTGAATGTCGCCCAGTTCTTCCATGTAGCGGTCCAGTTCTTCGCCTTCGGCATCACACATTTTTTCGCAGATCTTGTTCATACGGGTTTCCTGCTCGAACAAAAACGCAAACGCCGATTTCAGGACGTCTTCAATGGTCATGCCCTTTTTCAGCACGGCGTGCTGATCCAGATAACCAACGCGGACATTTTTTGCCCATTCCACCGTGCCTTCGTCCGGCTGCATACTGCCGGTGACGATATTCATGAAAGTGGATTTTCCCTCGCCGTTGGCGCCAATCAATCCGATGTGCTCGCCTTTCAAAAGGCGAAAGGAAACATCATTAAAAATTGCTCGGTCACCAAAGCCATGGGTCAAGGGTTCCACGTTCAACATGCTCATGCAAATCCTCCAAAATCCACTTTCTGCCGTTTATTCTGCGGCAAGTTCTTACTTTTTCTCTCTGCGCTTACGCATCAGGTAATAGTCCAGTTCTTCCTTCATATTGTCAGGCATCTTGCGCTCGATCGGGCAGTGAGCGGCATTGGCCATGCGGTCTGCAAAGGCCGTGATAAATGCCATATCGTCCGCCATCTGCTGGGCGCTCATCAGCTTGGCTGTATCGTAGCTGTTGTGAATGTTTGCGGTATTCTCCGGTGCCTCGCGTGCAAAGGAAACCGCCGGGATACCGTGGTCAGCAAAGGGCGTAGAGTCGCTGGAATACACGCCCTGCACTGCATCCATACCAAAGCCGTACTCGCTGGCAAAGTACTGAATATAATGCACCAGCTTTTCCTCTGCGGTAGAGCAGGAATGGAAATAGCCCATGATGCTGCCAATCATGTCCAAATTGATGTTCAACACAACGTTGTCCAGCTCTGCGGCGTGTGCTGCCACATAAGCCTTGGAGCCCAGCAGGCCGCGCTCCTCGGAACCGCACCAGACAAAACGCAGGTTCATACGATGGGGATGCGCAGAGAAATACTCTGCCATTTCCAACAGGCCGATGCTGCCGGACATATTATCGTATGCGCCCTGCGACAGGGACGTGGAATCGTAGTGTGCCGTGAACACGATGGTTTCGCTGGTTTCGCCAGGCAGATCCAGCACCACATTGCAGGATTCACCCATGTACTCGTCCTGTTCCAGAACGATTTTGGCCTGCTTTGCGCCGCTCTCTACCAGACGAATGGCGGCCTTTGCGTTGATGTTCACACCGGGAATCTTGTTGCCCTTACTTACATAGCTGCGCAGCTCACGCTGGTCGATGTCCTCGTCCACATAGTTGGCGTTGCCGTCATACGTGATGAAGCCCACTGCGCCATTTTCCAGAATATCCTGATAGCGCCAGTAGCCCAGGTAGCCGTCAATCATCACGATTTTGCCTTTGCACTTTGCCAGCGAGTATGCATCTGTGTTGGGCATATAGTAGAACGGAGCTTCTACCGTGCTGCTGCCTGCGCAGAAGTAACCCTTGCAGGGGATTTCCTGACCGTCTACCAGCAAAGTTGCCTGCTTGATATTTGCCATCGGAACGGCAAACGGCTCCAATTCTGCCGTCAGGCCCAAAGCAGCGCACTGTGCCTGCAAATACTGCGCACAGCGCAGTTCTTCTGCGCTGCCACCAGTGCGAATATACGCAGTCTCTTCAAAAATTTGATTGATTTTTTGCAAATTCATACGATATACTTCCCCTCATCTAGTATTTTGACTATACCTATCAGTATACGGATGCAGCTTGGGAAAAGCAATCAATTTTTGTGTTCTTTTTCCCGACAAACAGCCGTTTTTTTGCTTTTGGAGATAGTAAAAGGCCCGCCACAATATGCGGCAGGCCTTCTTGTATTCTGCTTCGGAAATGATCAGCAGTTCGCCTTGGTTTGCAGCATGACTTGCAGGATTTCCTGGTCTGTACCCTCCATGCCAACACTGCCGATTCGGCCAATGCTGCGGATGGTTTGTTCCACGTCTTCGCCAACAATGCCATCGCCAGCGCCAAACGCGTGGCTGTCGCGCGCCATGCAGAACGAAATATACACGGAATCCAGTGCCGAAGCCAGCTTTGCTGCGCAGGAAGGCTTTGCGCCATCGCAGAAAATACCGCCTACCGAAGCCAGCGTATTGCTGATGGTATCTGCTATCACCTGATAGCTGCAATCTTCCAAATAAGCCAGCGCTGCACCCACGCCGCAGGATGCGGTAATCGCGCCGCAGAATGCGGACAAATCGCCGATATGGCGCTTCAGGTGAATGGAAATCAGGTTGCTGACAGCCAGTGCACGATAGAGCTTTTCTTCGCTGTAACCCATCTGACGCGCATAGGTAACCACAGGTACCGATACAATGATACCCTGATTGCCGCTGCCTGCATTGATGACAACGGGCAGCGGGCAGCCGGACATACGCGCTTCGGATGCAGCAGCTGCACGGGCGCGTGCCAGTGCAAACGGCGTATGGGGCATATTATTCAAAATTGCCTGTGCCACGCCGGAGCCGTACATTTTGCTCATGCCGGCATCTGCGATTTTGCAGTTGCAGTCAATCTGGCGATCCAAAATAGGCTTGATGGCATCCAAATCCACCTGTGCAGCAAATTCCAGAATGTTTGCCACCGTCAGTTTGGTGCGGTCGCCTTTGCGCTTCTGGGCCTGTTCCGGCGTGTACTCCTTATGATACAGTACGACATCATCCCGCACGATTTCGGTGATGTTGGTGTGGTGACCTTCAATGGTAACGCTGGCGGTATGACCTTCTGCCTCGACCCAAACCTTGATGTACAACTTATCCACGTCTGTAACCAGCTTCGTCTGGCAGAAGTCCTTTGCCAGCAGCTGCTTGGTGGTTTCGATTTGTTCGGGTGTGACCTGGGTCAGTACTTCCAACTGCTTGTCCGCTACGCCGCCCACAAGGCCCAGGACTGTAGCCGCTTCAATGCCGCGCAAGCCATTCGAGTTCGGTACCGTGACCGACTTGACGTTTTTGACGATATTGCCGCTGCAATACGTCACTGCGCGCTGTGCCATCAGCCCCAGTGTTTCGCCAGCTTTTGCCGCTGCATATGCAATGGCAATCGGCTCAGTGCAGCCCAGTGCCGGCATTAGTTCTTCCTCTAAAATCGCAATACAGTTCGAGATTTCCGTTTCCTGCATGTTCCCTTCCTCCACTCGCGTTTTCTTTTGATTTTACCAGTATTTTGGGCGGAAATCAATTCTGATTTGCAGTTGAGCCGTCTCTTTCACGTCTAGTTCTGTATAAGTAAACTTAAAAATTACATTAAGTACTTAAAATTGATTTTCTGTCGGTGCCAGAATGCCGTTTCTTGTGCTGTGAATCATGTGCAGTTGCATGGAAACAAAAAGGCCTCACCCGTATATGGAGCCTTTTATCGTTAACTTTGGTACAAACGCAAACACTCTGTTTGCTTCATCGTACCATTTTTATTGTAAACCTTCTGTGCGCATCCACACCGTTTTTTCATGGTGGATTTTATGATCCATGCGCTGCGTTTTTTACAAAAAGCGATCCAGCTCCCGCTCTGCCTGCGGCATCTTTTTCACCTTCGGCTGGTGGTAGCGCTTGCCGCGTGCCACAACCATTTCCAGCTTGCGCAGCGCCTGCAAATTTTCCAGCGGATTTTCTCGCGTGACGATCATATCAGCACACTTGCCCGGCTCGATGCTGCCTGTTACATCGCCCAGACCCAGCAATTCGGCATTCCGCTTTGTGCCACTGTACAGGGCAAAGGCATTGGTCACGCCGCAGTATTTATGGAACCAGTACAGCTCGCGCCACATATCATAATGAGTGATAAACGGGCAACCGGTATCGGTTCCCAATCCAACCGGAATATCCGCAGCAAGGCACTGCTTTGCGCAGTCCACAATGCCGTCAAATACGATTTTGCCGTTATACTGTGCCATCTCGCTGCAATAACTGACAGAGCGGTCAAACAGTGCGAACGGCAGTGCCGGCGACAGCGTTGCCACATGGACTGCGCCTTTTTCCCGGAACAAATCCAGAATTTCGCTGTCCGGCTTTGCGCCATGCTCGATGGTGTCCACGCCGTTTTCCAGTGCAACGCGCACACCTTCCGGGCTTTCCACATGGGCAGCCACCTTCAGGCCCTGCGCATGTGCTGTATCGCAGGCTGCCTTCACCAGCTCCGGCTGCATCCGCAGTAC
>JAHHRK010000077.1 GCA_020025795.1 Faecalibacterium sp.
CGCTAGCCTGTCACGCTAGAGGTCGACAGTTCGAGCCTGTTCCGGGTCGCCATCTGCTGCTATAGCTCAGTTGGTAGAGCGCATCCTTGGTAAGGATGAGGTCTCCAGTTCAAATCTGGATAGCAGCTCCACAGCAATACCTCGAATCCACAAAGGATTCGGGGTATTTTTTATTTGATTTATATGTTATGCAAAAAGGCCGCTGTACAATAATGTACAGTGGCCTTTATTATTTCAAAACGCTTTGTATTATGCCTTGCACAGTTCCTCAGCCAGAGCTTCTACCTTGGCGGTAGAAATCTCATTCAGCGCAGAGGTGATTGTGACGGTGTTTTCCGCAAAGGTCAGGTCCTTGGACTTCTCCAGCATACCACGCATGACACGCGCAGCCATCGGTGCCCAGGAGCCATTTTCCATCAAAGCGACTGTGCGGTTTTTATAGTTACGCTCGGTCAGATGATTGATAAAGTCCTTCATAAAGGGGAACACATCGCCATTGTAAGTGGGGGTTGCCAGAACCATCTTGCTGTAACGGAATGCATCCGCCACAGCCTGCGACATATCGCAGCGAGCCAAATCACGTACCACAACCGTTGCGCCCTTTTCCTGCAGCTTTTCTGCCAGCAGTTCCACAGCTTTGCCGGTGTGGCCATAGATGGAATTGTATGCCACCAGAACGCCTTCGCTTTCCGGGCGATATGCAGACCAGGTATCATACAGGTTCAGATAGTAACCCAGATTTTCCGTCAGAATGGGGCCATGCAGGGGGCAAATGGTCTGGATATCCAGCGCCCCAGCCTTTTTCAGCAAAGCCTGCACCTGCACGCCATACTTGCCAACGATGCCAATAAAATAGCGTCGTGCTTCGTCAGCCCAGTCCTCGTCCACATCCAGTGCGCCGAACTTGCCGAAGGCATCTGCCGAGAACAGGACCTTTTCGTTTTCCTCGTAAGTGACCATAACTTCCGGCCAGTGCACCATGGGTGCCATCACAAAGTGCAGCACATGACGGCCCAGAGCCAGGGTGTCGCCTTCCTTTGCCATGACGCGACGGTTTGCAAAATCGCAGCCGAAGAAGTTCTTGATCATATTAAAGGCGCTTGCGGATGCTACGATCACGGCATCGGGATAAACTTCCATGAATCGGACCACGTTGGCAGAATGATCCGGCTCCATGTGCTGTACCACCAGATAATCCGGTTTGCGACCATCCAAAACCGCCTTGATGTTTTCCAGCCACTGATCGCCAAAGCTCTGATCCACAGTATCCATAACGGCAATCTTATCGTCCAGAATCACATAGGAATTGTATGCCATACCATTCGGCACTGCATACTGCCCCTCGAACAGATCTACCTCGTGATCATTCACGCCTACATAGCAAATATCTTTTGTCAGCATATTTTCACCTCAATTATGTATTGACCTGGTTAGTATCGTTTATGACCCCATAGTAATATAAAAGTGTTTTCCACACAAGCCCCACAGCCGCAAAAAGTTTTGACTTTATTGCTTTTCTGCGCAAGTGGCGACAAAAGTCACCGCCCTTGCATCTTTTTTGCATAACCGACGCGTTATTGTGACAAAATCACAGAAAGCGCGTTTTGCTCGTGCTAAAATAAGACCATCGAAACACCCTACAACACATCAAGGAGGCAATTATATGTCTGTTATTCATATTACCAATGCAACCTTCGAGCAGGAGGTTCTCCACAGTGATAAGCCCGTTCTGCTGGACTTTTGGGCAAGCTGGTGCGGCCCCTGCCGCCGTGTAGGTCCTGTTCTGGATGCGATTGCTGAAGAACGCCCCGACATCAAGGTCTGCAAGATCAACGTGGACGAAGAGAGTGAGCTGGCTGCCGCTTTCCAGGTAACCAGCATCCCCACTCTGGTCGTAATCAAAGACGGCCAGGTCACCAATCGTACCATGGGCGCACTGCCCAAGCACCAGATCCTGGCTCTGCTGTAAGAAGTCATTCAACACTATCCTATACAGGAGGTACCTGTCATGCGCGAAGTAAAATTTCTGATTTGCAAACGCTGCGGCAACCTGATTCAGGTAATTCACGATGCCAAAGTTCCTATGCTGTGCTGCGGCGAAAAGATGACCGAGCTGGTTCCTAACACGGTAGACGCCAGCGGTGAAAAACATCTGCCTGCTGTGTCCATGGAAAGCGGCGTATGCAAGGTATCTGTCGGCACTGTGGCACATCCCATGCTGCCGGAGCACCACATTCAGTGGGTTTATCTGCAAACCGAGCAGGGCAGTCAGATCCAGTATCTGAACCCCGGCGAAGCACCGGAAGTTTCCTTTATTCTGGGCAGCGACAAACCCGTGGCAGTGTATGCGTACTGCAACCTGCACGGCCTGTGGAAGGCTGAACTGTAAGATTCTCTCTTATCTCTTGTCCTTTATCTTTTTATCTCTTTTCCTATCACTAAAAAAGCCCCCGCAGCCTGCCTCTATGGCGGTTGCGGGGGCTTTTTGTTTGCGATTGTTTCTTATTTCTGGCTTGGATCAAACCGATACACCGAATAGGTAGCTTCTTCACCACCTTTTCGCTGGAAGGTCTCCCCTGCCAGCTTTGTCCAGCCGGGGCGTCCATCCAGATAAGCCGCATAGTAATCGAACAAATAAACCAGACGAATCGGGTGCGGGACCTGTTTTTCCAGTGCTCCGATAAACTTGGAAAAAATCTTTCCGTTAAAGGGGTTAAACAGATAATACACCGTCACCTGCTGCATCAGGTCCTGCGCTTCCAGGATATTCGCACAGCGAATCTCCACACCGGGGCACTGCTCCATGCGCTTTTGTGCGGTTGCTGTAACATCCGGGTCCAGCTCCACGCCCATCAGGCGGCACTTGGCCTTATGCAGGTACAGATACGTCAGTACGCGGCCTTCGCCGCAGCCTACATCTAAAAGGACATCCTGTTCTGTCAGCGGCACATGCTTTTTGAAGATGCGGTCCAGACAGCGATAGTCCGAGCTTTGGGTGGCTTCTGCGCCCAGTGCGGAAAAACGGGTGGGCTTCGTTTCGTCTACCGAAATACCGCCCAGGCGGCGGTCCTCCCAGCGTGTACGCAGCCGATACAGCCAGGCTGCCAGTGATTTTTTCTTCTTTGCCATTTTCGTTTCCTTATCTTTTCACACAAAAAAGCCGACAGCTTTACGCCGTATGCTGCCGGCTTTTTATAACGAATCAATTGATTTTTACGTTTTCCCACAAATCATTGATGTAATGCAGGGTTTCCACGTCCAGATTGCGGTATGCATACTGGTTGTACATCTCCGAGAAATCGTCCATCTCCGGATACAGGATTTCCATGGCTTCCTCGCCCATATCTTCCTGATACTGCTCGCTCTCGTACACAACGCGGTTCGGCGAAGCATAACCTGTATATTCCGCATTCGCCACAGCAGGCTCTTCCGACAGCATATAGTTGATAAAGATTTCCGCAAGCTCCTTATGCTGCGCACAGGTCGGAATACACATTGCGTCAATATAAAGGTTTGTGCGCTCCGGATAATAGAACTGCAAGTCCACATCCGAAGCCTGTGCATCGCGCATGGTCAGGTAGTCGCCGGCATAGTAAGAGCCAATGGCAGCTTCACCGGATTCCATCAGGTTAAAGATTTCATCCATAACCAGACCATACAGCAAATGGTGCTGCTCGATCAGGTCATCACAGGCTTTATCCCACACGGCATGGTCGGTGGTGTTCACGTCCATGCCTTCCTTATACAAGGCAATGCCAAAGGCGTCACGGGAGTTATTGAACTGCAGAATCTTATTTTTGTATTTTTCATTCCACAACAGATCCCAGTCGCCCACATCTGCTTCGTCCACCACGTTTGCATCATAGATCACGCCTACCATGCCGTAAGTGTAAGGCACACTGTACTCGTTTTCCGGATCGTAGTACAATCCCTTGAAGCCGTCATCAATGTTCTTGTAATTGGGGATATTATCAAAGTTCAGCGGTGCCAGCATACCTTCCTGACGCATACGTTCCACCATGTAATCAGATGGAATCAGCACGTCATAGCTGACAGCGCCGCTGGCGATTTTACTGTACATATCCTCATTGGAGGCAAAGGTGCTGTAATTCACTTTGACCGGCTGACCATAGTTTTCCAGATACCAGGCTTCGAACTCATGGATGGTATCAAAGCTGTCTTCGCTTCCATCCGAAATATATTCGCCCCAGTTATACACATTCAAAACCAGCGTATCGCCGGTGATGCCGGCAACGCTGCCGCAGCCGGCCAGGCTGATGCACAAGGCCAACACCAGTGCCAGCAAAACTGCCAAGAACTTTTTGTTCATGCTTGTCCTCCTCATTTAGTTTTCTGCGCCGCTGTTCAGCTTTGCGCGACGATGCTTGCGGTGCTTTTTCTTCTGCTCACGCAGCTGCTTAGCATCATCATTGTCTACTACGTTGTTAATCAGGAGTAGACCCAGCGTTACAAAGAAAATAATGGTAGCCAGCGCATACATTTTCGGCGTAACCGTTTTCTTGGTCATGCTGTAAATGCGGATGGGCAAGGTGTCAAAGCCGTTACCGTTAGTAAAGTAGCTAATTACGAAATCGTCCAGCGACAAGGTGAATGCCATGATAGCGCCGTTGACGATACCAGGCATCATTTCGGGCAGTTCTACCTTGAAGAAGCCGCGCATGGGGGTGCAGCCCAGATCCATTGCTGCTTCCAGCAGAGAGTTATCCATCTGCTGCAGCTTCGGCAAGACCTGCAAAATCACATACGGCAGGCAGAACGAAACGTGCGCCAGCAGCATGGTCCAGAAGTTCAGGCTGGAGCTGGTACCCAGCATACGGCCTGCGAACACGAACATCAGCATCAAAGAGATACCGGTGATAATGTCAGGGTTGGTCATGGGGATATTCGTCACCGTGTTCATAGCGGCACGATACCAGCGGCTGCGCAGGCGATCAATGCCCAGTGCCGTAATAGTGCCCACCACAACAGAGATTGCCGTAGCGCAGGTTGCCAGCAGCAGCGAGTTGCCGACTGCCTCCAGCGTAGCGCTGTCCTTGAACAGCTCCACATACCACGAGAGCGTAAATCCAGAAAAGACCGACAGGCTGTGGGATTCGTTAAAAGAGAATACCAGCAGTACCACGATAGGTGCAAACAAAAAGGCAAAAATCAGCCCGCTATAAATTTTGGCAGATGTTTTCATTTCGTTTTTCCTCCGTATACGCTGCGCACCGTTACATACTTGACCAGTGCCATCAAAGCCAGCAGAATCAGCATCAATACAAATGCAATGGCAGCTGCAAAGTGCAGGTTGTTCGCCACATACTGGCCTTCAATTACGTCGCCAATCAAGAGGAACTTGCCGTTGCCCAGCTTCTGAGAAATATAGAATGTGCTGATGGACGGGATCAGAACCATCGTGATGCCGGAAATCACGCCGGGCATACTCAGCGGAATGACCACACGGCGCAGCACAGACAGGCTGCCGCAGCCCAGGTCGCGTGCGGCCTCCAGCAGGTTATTATCAATTTTGCAGATGATGGAATAAATCGGCAGCACCATATACGGGAAATAGTCGTATACCATGCCAATAACGACCGCTGCTTCGGTGCCGATGATGTGCACCGGCGGCAGGCCCAGCATCTTCAGCAGGCCGTTAAAAATGCCCTTATCCTGCAAAATGGTCATCCATGCGTAGGTGCGGATCAAAAAGTTCATCCACATGGGAATCATAATCAGCGTGACCATGGTTTTCTGAGTACGCTCCGGTGCGCGCGCCATGATGTATGCAATGGGATAGCCCAGCAAAAGGCAAACCAGTGTGGAAATCATGGCCAGACGCACCGACCGCCAGAACACCAGCAGATAGGTGTGCACCTCTACCATCGCACCGCTGTCCGAACGAATCGTGCTTGTTGCTGTGAAAAAGCGGGTAATGTTTTGCGTAGTAAAGGCAAAGTTATTATCGGTAAACGCATAGTAAGCCACAAACAGCAGCGGCACCAGCACAAACAGGATACTCCAAATCGAATACGGAACCAGCGCGGCCTTATAAAAAGTCGGAGTCCGCTTTACACTGTTACGTTTCATTCTTCGTCCTCTCCCTCTTCTTCAAGGGTTGCCAGTTCGTCCACTTCGTCAGAGTAGGAAGAATAGTCGCCGAACATACCGGAATACTCAGACTTCTTCATGATATGAATTGCGTCCGGGTCCAGAGAAAGTCCAACAACGGCATTCTCGTCTACCGACTCCGTGGTCTGAATCATCCACTTAAAGCCGTTGATATCCACGATGATTTCGTTATGCACACCCATAAACGTAACGGAAGTAACCTTGCCTTTCAGCATGGCATTTTCCGGCGCAACAATGTCCACATCTTCCGGGCGAACCACAACGTCGACCGGCTCCTTCGGTGCAAAGCCAGCATCCAGACATTCAAAGGTGTGGCCGGCAAAGCGGACCTTGTAGTCCTCCAGCATAACACCGTCCACGATGTTGCTCTCGCCGATAAAGTCTGCAACGAATGCATTCTTCGGCTCGTTGTAAATATCCGTCGGCGTACCGATCTGCTGAATCTTACCTTCGCTCATGACCACGATGGTATCGGACATGCTCAGTGCTTCTTCCTGATCGTGGGTAACGAAAATAAAGGTGATACCGGTGCTCTTCTGAATCTTCTTCAGTTCCACCTGCATATCCTTGCGCAGCTTCAGGTCCAGTGCACCCAGAGGCTCGTCCAGCAGCAGAACCTTCGGGTGGCTAATCAGTGCGCGTGCAATGGCAACACGCTGCTGCTGGCCACCAGACAGGCTGGTAACGCGGCGATGGGCAAAGGCCGACATCATGACCTTGCTCAGCATTTCGTTGACCTTTTCTTCGATTTCGTCCTTGGGTACCTTCTTTTCGCGCAGGGGGAAAGCCACGTTTTCAAATACGTCCAGATGAGGGAACAAAGCGTACTTCTGGAAAACCGTATTGATGTTGCGCTTGTGGGGCGGGGTATCATTGATGCGCTCGCCCATAAAAATCACATCGCCCTGGTCAGGCTGTTCAAAGCCGCCAATGATGCGCAGCGTTGTGGTTTTGCCGCAGCCGGAAGGTCCCAAAAAGGTAACGAACTCATTATCATAAATATCCAGGTTCATGTTGTCCAGAATGACCTCACCGTCAAAGGACTTGGAGATATTTTTCAGTTCGACGATCTTTTTCATATACAGTCTCCCATTTCCACTTTATATTTTCGTACCCGAAGGCAGAATTTGGCAAACAAAAAAAGGTGGTGTGCCGCATGTGCGGCACACCACCTGTAAAACATGAACAAGCTGCCCCCCGCCCGCACGAACTTAAGCCGTACTGCGGAAGTACAGAAATCACATTCTAATGGATCAGAGTCTATATAGCAAAGATTACTTTTACTACTCTTATTGACCATT
>JAHHRK010000078.1 GCA_020025795.1 Faecalibacterium sp.
TCATACCCTTACGCGGCCCCGGCGTCGGGCAGGGGCGAATCCAAACCGGGGAAAGCTCGGTATACAAACGATTTCAGAAGGATTTTTCATGAAGAACATCAACGAGATCCTGATCGGTCTGGGTATCCAGATCCCGGAGGATAAGACTGCCGAGCTGAACAAGCAGGTCGGCTAGAACTACAAGACCGTGCCGAGGAAATGGAGATGGTGGCAGCAGGCATTCTTCGGCCGGAATATCCTTTGGCAAAGAAGTTCAACCTGCCCAGGGAAACTGAGCAGGATCTTGCAAAATTCGCGAAAAATATATGCCGAAGATGGAGCAGCTGCTGGGAACTGATACTGGGGAGGAATAAACCATGGCCCTGAAGCCGGAGCAGATCAGTGGCCTGAGTGAGGCGTTTTCGGCCATTGCCCGGCCTATCAATGAATGGCTTTTGCGTGATGCGGCGGAACGCATTGCGGCAGCTGGAGCGCTGGCAGGTGAGCCGGTCGGCAAGATGACGGCCACAGCGGCCTATGAGATTTATCGGGCAAAGGCCCTGGGAGAGAAAGCCAGCGTGAACTAAAAAAGTTCATGAAGCGGCAGCTGGGCTTTTCAAACCGTGAGATTCGCAGACTGTTTAAGTAAGCGGCCCGAATGTCCCGGGATAACGATGAGGAACGGGTGGGGCTGACCGGCGGTGCAGACATCGAGCAGATGACGGCGGCCGCCATTAAGCTGGCTCAGCAGGACTTTACCAACCTGACCCAAACCCTTGGTATGGTGGGACCAGATGGGAAAGCATATCCGCTGCGCCGGTTCTATCAAAAAACAATGGATTTTGCCTTTGAACAGATCTTCACTGGTTCGGCGGATTGGAACACTTAACTGTGGTCATGTTAAGATGCCCATTATCTTGGGCGTGAATAGCCCCAGTACACCGAGGAGCAGCTGCGGGCCTTCCAGGAGGACAACGCCAAGGGCATTACATACGAGGGCCGGCACTACACCGGCTATGAGGACACCCAGAAGCAGCGTCAGATCGAGTGTGCCATGCAAGTACAAAAGTTCTCTATTCAATGGGATATGGCCGAGTTAATGTAGCTCAACGCGAACAAGCGTTGGCAAAGGAGCTTTCTATATATGCTTCGACTATCACAGCTCCCGCATATCAAGAAGTAATTGCGGAGGCGTTTTCAGAGTGGTATAATAGTAATAAACCGAGGCAATTCTGCAAAGAATTCTTAAAGGAGGTTGGGGCGATTGTTTGAACATGTAAAGAAGATTAACTTCTTTAAATCTAATCCAGAGTGGGTGTGGTATGATGAAAATGATATGCCCCATCTAACGGAAGCCGCTCCCCCAGAGGCAGTGGAGTCCTATGAGTACTGGAAAAAATGGTACGAGAAGTCTCAGGAGACAGGGATTGCTTACGATTGACTAAAATTCATTGAAAAATAAAGTGTAGCTCACCGCCCACCCGGGCGGCCGGCCTTGTTTATACCCGTTTTACGGGCGAAAGGACTGCAAATGAATCGTTATAAGACCAAGGACATGGATTTTCGGGAAGCATGGTTTGCTATGCTGAACGGCAAGCGTGTAAAGTTGTCTTCGTGGGGCGGTTACTGGGCATGAGAGAACAGTACCATTATGATGCACTGTCATGACAGCAATGTAATCGATATTCGCGATACCGAGAACCCAGCCTACACCTTCGACAACATGTCATCCAATGAATGGCAGATTGTAGAGGAGACCGTCTGAGAGAAGGTAATCCACATACCTCCCGGCACGGTGTGGAGCGCAGCAAGTTGCAGGCAAGTTACGCATCCACTTTTCAATCTTCAAAAACGGTGTCTTTTTGGCGAATGAACGCATGGAGAACGGCGATTATGTTAAATAACGCTCATTTTTGAGAGTTACCAGCAAGTTAATACAATGATGAAGCAGATGCTGAATACATGGTGAAACACGGAAGGAGAAAGCTGTAGTGGTTGGAATTTTTCCGAAAGAATATCTTGATAGAAAAAAGATTTACGAGCCATACATGTTAGATGGCTGTTTGAAAAAGGCTCCCCCTGAAGCAGTGGAAGCCTTTGAAAAAAACAAAGAGTGGTTCTTAAGTCAGCCGCAATAAAGCTTATCAAATTTGCTTGTATGCGGTTTTGATTTACTTCTCGACATTTTGTTGACGTCAACAAAATGGTGTGTAGTACAAAATATAAGATAAGGCTCACCGCCCACCTGGGCGGCGGGCCTTTTTTATATCCGTTTTACGGGAGGTGATACGAATGAAGAAAGCAATGCTGAGCCAGCCCATGGGGACCGTCCGGACCGAGAAGGAAATTCGTGCTACCAGAGAAAAAGCCATCACGGCACTGGAAAGCATGGGGTATTCCGTGGTCAATACGCTTTTTACGGATGAATGGTGTTCGGATGAAAAGGCAGAGGAACATGGTGTTGTACAGAAACCACTGTACTTCCTGGCAAAGAGCCTGGAAAAGATGAGCCTTTGCGACGCAGTGTATTTTTGCAAAGGCTGGGAGTATGCCCGTGGCTGTCGAATCGAACATGAAGCAGCTGTGGCTTATGGACTCCAGATTATCTACGAAACTTGATGATAAGAGCAGCCGCAAGGCTGCTTTTTTCATACCTTTACGCAGTCCTTGGCGTACAACAAGGGCGAATCCCTACCGGGGAAAGCCCGGTATACAAACCATTTCAGGAGGATTTATGAAGAACATTACCGAAATTCTGACGGCTCTGGGCATCCAGATCCCGGAGGACAAGAAGGCGGACTTCGACAAGGAGTTTGCCGAAAACTACAAGACCGTGGCGGACTATAACAAGCAGAAGCTGAAGCTGGAGCAGGCGCAGGAAAGCCTGCAGCTTGCCCAGGAAGGTCTGGAGAAGTTCGACGGCGTGGATGTGGCTGCCTTGCAGAACCAGATCACCACCCTGCAGAACGATATGGCCGCCAAGGAAACTGCCCACGCAAAGGAGCTGGCTGACCGTGATTTTACCGCAATGCTGGACGCAGCAATCGCTGGCAAACACGGACGCAGCGTAAAGGCCATCAAGGCAATGCTGGACGTGGACAGCCTGAAAGCCAGCAAGAATCAGGAGCAGGACATTTCTGCCGCGCTGGATCAGCTGGCAGAGGAAAGCGGCTACCTGTTCGACACTGAAACCCCGCCGCCCTATGCTGGCGGCACGGGCACTAAACAGCCTGCTGCAGGTCAGGACGCAGCGCTGCGTGCTGCCTTTGGCTTGTCGGCAGAAAACAACAAGTAAGATAGGAAAAGAGGTTTTTATTTATGGCAAATACGATTGCTTTGGCAAAACAGTTCGTCCCCATGCTGGACGAAGTCTACAAGAATGCATCCCTGACCGCTAAGCTGGACGGTGCGGCCGAGCTGGCGCAGCAGGGCGCTAACGCAAACGAGCTGATCATCCCCATGCTGGATATGCAGGGCCTGGGCGAGTACAATCGCAACTCCGGCTATGTGAACGGCGATGTGACCATGACCAACGAGACGGTCAAGTGCAATTTTGACCGCGGCCGTATGTTTACGGTAGACACCATGGACGATCAGGAAACGGCCGGTCTGGCATTTGGCCGTCTGGCTGGCGAGTTCATCCGCACCAAGGTTGTGCCGGAGCTGGACGCATTCCGCTTTGCTGCTTATTGTGCGGCAGAAGGCATCAAAAAGAAAGAGGAAACCTTGGCAGATGGCGCTCAGGTACTGGCTGCGCTGCGTGCAGCGAGTACCGAAATGGACGAAGCAGAAGTGCCGCTGGAAAACCGCCATCTGTTTATTACGCCCACGCTGCATGGTATGATTCAGGATTTGGATACCACCAAGAGCCGTGAGGTGATGAGCCGTTTCGCTTCGGTCACGCTGGTGCCCCAGACCCGTTTTTACACCGCAATCACCCAGAACAAAAACGGCGCCGGCGGCTACACCAAGACCAGCGGTACCGGCGCAGACCTGAACTTTATGGTGCTGCATAAGGATGCTCTGATCCAGTACGAAAAGCACGTTGCGCCCAAGATCGTTACGCCGGAGCAGAACCAGACCGCTGACGCCTGGAAGTTCGGCTATCGCAACGTGGGCATTGCACAGGTGTACAAGAACAAGGCGGCAGGCATTTACGCCAGCCACAAAACGGCAGGTTAAGGAGGATACCATGGAATACATCGAGAAGCGTTACACCGAGCCCAATGAGGACGGTGTGATCGGGCTTGTTTTTGAACCGGTGGAAAAAGCAGAAGAACAGCCTGTGGAGGAAACCATCGAAAAAACCACGGGAACCAAGAAGAAGGCAGCCAAGGAGTAAGGAGGCTAAGATGCTGAACTATGCATTTTATGCCACCGAATACCTGGGCGACAGTGTACCGGAATCGGAGTTTGCAGCGTTTGCCCGTGATGCACAGGCACAGCTGAACCGTTACAAGCGCATTTATACCGTAACCGCACCGGAGCAAAACAGCGAGGATATGGCACTGTGCGCCATGGTGGATGCGCTGTATTATTTCGCCCAGGCACAAAGCGGTGCAGTGGGTGGCAGCATCCACATTGGCAGCGTGTCCAGCAGCGCGCAAACTACCCAGGTGGATACGTCCCCGGCGGCGCAGGAAAAAGAGCTGTACCGCTGTGCCCGGCAGTACTTGGAAATCTATCGCGGACCGATGGGAGGTGCGTAAGATGCTTCGTATGCGACGAGGTCCCCCTGTGGACTATCGTCTGTGCAATCAGACAGTGACGCTTTATCATCAAACGGGTACGGGCGCGGCTTTTGGCTGTACCCGCACGGTGTTTCATGGAGCTTTTCTGGATTTCAAGAAAGTGACCGCAGTGGAGAAAACCGGCAGCAGGGAAACCAACAGCTTTCTTTTAGTGTTGCCTTCCGGGTGGGATGGCCGCCCAGTGTGGATGTCGGCACAGCAATACGATGCTGCTGTAACACATGAGAATACGTTCACCCTGGCGCCCAAAGACAAGGTGCTGCTGGGAGAAGGTCCCGAAATTACCACACGGGAACAGTGGGCAGTGCTTCTGCCTGCGCAGACGACCGGGCTTGTGGTGGTGCGGGATGTAGACGCGAAATACTGGCAGGCTGCGGTCTGTCATGTGGAGGCAGCAGGATGAGTAAAAAAGAAACATTGTTCCGCTTGCCGGATGGCACAGTAGCCGAGCTGGAGATGAAAAGCGTACAGCAAATTTTGCAGGATAAGGGGCTGGACCCCGGCGGCGATGTGCAGATGTTCCATACCCAGAACGTGCTGCGCCGAATCGTGAAGTATATGCCGTACAAAACCGGCATGACCATCAAGGTCACGGTGGCCCAGACCAATATCCGCAAGCCGAAAATCATTACAAACATGCCAGATGCGCAGTTTTTGTATCGCGGAAAGCTGATGCTTGGGGACAAGACCAACAGCCCGTGGGCGAGAAAAGGCGAGACAAAGCACGTTGTCAACAAGCCGCTGCATTACAACAAAAGCGAGAATCCGCTGGCTGGTCCGTATTGGGACCGCAGGCTAAAAGCGGCAGAGGGAAAAGCAATGGCTGCGGATGCGCAGCGGTATATCAACAGAAAGGGCGGTAAACAATGAGTGATTTAGAAAAGCTGAAGGCCTGGCTGCAAACCTATCCTGGTGCGGATCAGCTGGCAGACTTTCAGGTGGACTACACTGACCAGCTGCCGGGCAGCTTTGGCGTGTTCCCGGCGGGGCTGGTGGAGGTTGCCCGACAGGAAAATATCTTGGGCGATGTTTCGGTGCAGAACCAGTACAACTTCGCTTTGTATCTGGTGCTGCCGAAAGCGCCGGGCGATGATGTGGGGGCGGCCATCAATGCGGACTGGGTGATGGATTTCCAGCGCTGGGTGCAGGCGCAGTCGGTAACGCACAAAGCTCCCACGTTTGGCAATGTAAACGAAGGCGAAGAAACACTGAGCGCCCAGAACGGTGCGCTCTATGATGCGGACGAGGAAGGACTGGCTATGTACATGGTCTCTCTGCAGGCTGTTTTCCAGACAGAATACCCCGCCGCGTGAAAGGACAAGGTGACAGAAAATGGCAAAAATTGAACGCAAGTACATGGCGCACTACATCAACGCCGGTACGGCAGAGGCAGCAGACTATATGCGTTTGGGCAAGGATTTGGAGGAGTACAGCCCGGAAATGTCTGCCAAGGTGGAAAAGACGCCGAATATTCTGGGCGAGACCCGTGTGAACATCACCGGCTATGAAAAGAGCGGCGCAGTAGAGCCGTACTTTGCAGAAAAGGGCGACAAGCTCTTTGAACGCCTGCAGGAAATCGTGGATGAACAGCTCGTGCTGGACGATTTGAAAACGGACATGGTAGAGGTCCATCTGTGGGAAGCAGAAGCCAGCGGTGCGTATCCGGCAGTCAAGCAGGAAGCCTATATCGAGGTTACCAGCTACGGCGGCGACACCAACGGCTACCAGATTCCCTTTACGGTCCACTATACCGGTCAGCCGGTCAAGGGTACTTTCGACCCCAAAACCAAAACGTTTACGGCAACCGGCGCAGGTGCATAAGAGAAAGGAGAAGAAACCATGGCACAAATCATTCGCTTTGACGACGGCTTCAAGGAGTATCAGATCAACAACAGTGGCGTGCTGCGTCTGAACCCCAGCGACCCGAACCTATATCAGCGGTTTTTCGATGCACAGAACAAGCTCCTGGAAATCGAAAAGGAATTGGTAACGCAGGGTGAGCAGCTGCAGCCGCTCCCTGAGAATGCAACTTTGGAACAGAAGATGAAGGCTGGTGAAGCCAATATTCGCTTGATGACCGAAGCGGATCGCAAAGCCAAGGAAGTGTTGGCGTGGGTATTTCCCGGTAATGATTTCGATGTGCTGCTGGGAGGTGCCAACACGATGGCGGTCGGCATGAATGGGGAACGTGTCATCACCAACCTGCTGAATGCACTGGTGCCGATTGTGGAAGAAGGCGTACAGACGTACACCAATGCTAAAGTCAACCAGGCCGTTGCACAGGCAGGCGTCAATCGTGCGCAGCGCCGCGCAAAAAAGCATAAAAAGGGTGGCCACAGATGAATGCCTGGGTGCTGCCCACTGCGGTAGAGATCGGCGGCCGCAGCTACGCAATCCATGCGGATTATCGGGATGTCCTGCAGATCATACAGGCGCTCAATGATCCGGAGGAGCCGGAGCTTGTGCGGTGGCGGATTGCCTTGGCCTTGTTTTACAAGAACTGGCAAGCTATTCCCTTAAAGGATCAGCAGGAAGCGATGGAGCAGCTGGCCGTTTTCATCAACTGCGGTGCGCAGGAACAAACCCCAAAGCCTGCCCCCAAGTTGATTGACTGGGAAC
>JAHHRK010000079.1 GCA_020025795.1 Faecalibacterium sp.
AGCTGGGTTCAGAACGTCGTGAGACAGTTCGGTCCCTATCTGTCGTGGGCGCAGGGTATTTGATGGGAGCTGTCCCTAGTACGAGAGGACCGGGATGGACGAACCTCTGGCGCACCAGTTGTTCTGCCAAGGGCATAGCTGGGCAACTACGTTCGGAATGGATAAACGCTGAAAGCATCTAAGCGTGAAGCCAACCCAAAGATAAGATACCCCATTGAGTTAATCAAGTAAGATCCCTTGAAGACTACAAGGTTGATAGGCAGCATGTGTAAGCGTGGCGACACGTTCAGCTAGGCTGTACTAATAGATCGAGGGCTTGACCACATTTTCTTCGAAGGTACTCCATTTGCACGCAGTGATTATTCAGTTTTGAGGGTATGTCCTCAAGGAGAATACGAGACGAGAGCGAAAGCACAGATCTTGTGTTTTGGCCGGTGTCAATGACGGTGAGGTCCCACCTGTTCCCATTCCGAACACAGTAGTTAAGCTCACTTGTGCCGAAGATAGTTGGCTGGAGACGGCCTGTGAAAATAGGTAGACGCCGGCTTCTCCGAAAAGCACCTGAACCAATTGGTTCGGGTGCTTTTTTTATTTGTATATGTGCGGAGAAAGGCAAGGCATACAGCGGTAGAAAATGCTTTTACGCGTTTCGCCTTGCAAAAAAGTACGTTCCATTATATAATAGACGATAGAATCAATGGAAACTGGGAAATCAGCGCCAAAAATAATGCTGGTTTTCTTACAAAGAATTTGGGAGGACTTATAATGAAAATTCTGGTCATCAACTGTGGTTCTTCTTCTCTGAAGTATCAGCTGATCGACATGACCGATGAGAGCGTCCTGTGCAAGGGTCTGTGCGAGCGCATCGGTATTGACGGCAGTAATATTACCCATCAGGCAAACGGCGGCAAGTGGAGTGTTGAGGTTCCGTTCCCCACCCATACCGAAGCTTTCATGAAGGTCGTTGAGATGATGACCACCGGCGAAGGCGCTGTTGTTAAGGATAAGAGCGAGATCGATGCAATCGGCCACCGTGTTGTTCAGGGTGCAGAGTTCTTCACCAAGAGCGAGATCGCTACCGATGCTATCATCGACAAGATCGAGGAAATTGCTCCTCTGGCACCTGTCCACAATATGGCTCACGTACAGGGCCTGCGCAGCGCAAAGAAGGTCTTTGGCGAGAGTGTGCCCAACGTTGTTGTTTTCGACACCACCTTCCACCAGACCATGCCTCCGAAGGCTTATATGTACGGCGTGCCCTATGAGATGTACGAGAAGTACTCCATCCGCCGCTACGGCGCACACGGCACCAGCCATCGTTTCGTCAGCAAGGCTGCTGCAGAATTCCTGGGCAAGGATCCTTCTGAGCTGAAGATCGTTACCTGCCACCTCGGCAACGGCAGCAGCATTACTGCTGTTGACGGCGGCAAGTGCGTTGATACCAGCATGGGCCTGACCCCGCTGGCAGGTGTTCTGATGGGCACTCGCTGCGGCGACATCGATCCCAGCGTTGTTACCTATATGGAGCAGAAGCTGGGCATCCACGGCCAGGAAATGGCTGACTACCTGAACAAGAAGAGCGGCCTGCTGGGCGTTTCCGGCGTTTCCAGCGATATGCGTGACGTTACCGCTGCTTCTAAGGCTGGCAACAAGCGTGCAGCTCTGGCTCAGGATATGCTGGCTTACCAGATCCAGAAGTATATCGGTTCTTACGCTGCTGCAATGAACGGCCTGGACTGCGTGGTCTTTACCGGCGGCATCGGCGAGAACGACGCACGTTTCCGCAAGATGGTTTGCAGCAACATGGACTTTATGGGCCTGCAGCTGGATGACGAGAAGAACACGAACTGCCACGAAGACATGGCTGACCTGAGCGTGGACGGCAGCAAGGTGCGTATCCTGAAGATCTGCACCAACGAAGAACTGATGATCGCTCGCGATACCCGCGACCTGGTCAACGCTGCTAAGTAAGATTTAAGCAGAAATATAAGAAAACGCCCCAGCGATTGGTAACACAATCGCTGAGGCGTTTTTTGTTGTTAATTATTCGCGGTAGTCGATGGGCAAGGTGGGCAGACCGTTCAGGTCCAGTCCCGCAGTATTGCCGGAAAGATACTCGTAATAGCCCTGGCTGGCAATCATTGCGCCGTTATCGCCGCAGAACTTCAGCTCCGGCAGATAAACCTTGGCACCCAGCTTTTGCGCACCGTCATTGACCAGCTGGCGCAGCCGGCCATTTGCAGCAACGCCGCCCGCCAGACACACCTGCGTAGCACCAGTATCAGCAGCGGCACTCAGCAGTTTTTCTGCCAAAATACCAGCAATGCGTTCCTGGAAGCTGGCAGCCAGGTCCGGCACGTTGATGGTTTCGTTTTTCATCTGTGCCTTGTTCACTTCGTTCAGCACAGCGGTTTTCAGGCCGGAAAAGCTTACATTGTACTTACCGGCAACATGGGGCACAGGCAGGCGGTAAGCCTTGGGGTTGCCTGTCTTTGCGGCGTTGGAAACGCTGGGGCCGCCCGGATAAGGCAGACCCAGTGTGCGTGCCACTTTATCGAAGGCTTCGCCGGCGGCATCGTCCACGGTGCGACCCAAAATAGAGAACGAAGTGTAGTCGTTGACCTGCACAATATGGCTGTGACCGCCGGAGGCAACCAAGCACAGGAAAGGCGGCTTTAGCTCCGGGTGAGACAGGTACAGAGCAGCAATGTGTCCACGCAAATGATGCACCGGAACCAGCGGTTTTTCGGCGGCGTAAGCCAGACCTTTTGCAAAGTTGACGCCTACCAGAACCGCACCAATCAAACCGGGTGCAAAGGTGACCGCAACTGCGTCCACATCATCCATGGTCATGTTGGCATCTGCCAAAGCCTTTTCTACGGTGGCGCTGATATATTCGCAGTGACGGCGGCTGGCGATTTCCGGAACGACGCCGCCATACAAAGCCTGTTCCTTGACGCTGGTGCTGATTACATTGGAAACCAGCTCTCGGCCGTCTTTGACGATGGAGGCCGCAGTCTCATCGCAAGTGGATTCAATACCTAAAATATACATCTTGGAATATCCCTCTTTACTTATACGATTTTGTGCGATTTTATTGACAGTTAGTGCGCTTCCAACCAGGTTTTGCCCTGATTCACCTCGGCAGTCAAGGGGACAGCGTACTGAACACAGCCGGTCATTTCTTCGGCCAGAATCTTGGCGGCCTGTTCTGTTTCGGCCAAAGGTGCTTCCACGATCAGTTCGTCGTGCACCGTCAAAATCAGGCGGCTTTCCAGCTTTTCTTCCCGCAGACGACGCCAAACGCGTACCATAGCCAACTTGATGACGTCAGCGGCAGTACCCTGAATGGGCGTGTTGCGTGCCATACGTTCGCCGGAGGAGCGCACCTGGAAATTGCTGCTTTGCAGTTCAGGCAGATAGCGGCGGCGGCCAAACAAGGTGGAACAGTAGCCTTTATCCCGTGCTTCGGCAATGCAGCTGTTCATATAGTCATCCACTTTGGGGAAGGTGTTCAGATAATTTTTCAGGAAGGCGTCGGCCTCTTTCACAGAAACGCCGATGTCCTGGGATAGGCTGTATGCGCCCTTGCCGTACATGATGCCAAAGTTGATGGCTTTAGCACTGCTGCGCAGGCGCGGCGTGACCTGTTCTTCGGGAATGTTATAGATTTTGGCGGCGGTGCTGCGGTGAATGTCTGCACCAGAACGGAATGCGGTCTGCATGTGCTCGTCGCCGGTAATGTGCGCCAAAATGCGCAGCTCAATCTGGCTGTAATCGGCATCCAGCAGGATGCAGCCGGGCTTTGCAATGAAGAAATCACGCAGCTGGCTGCCCAGCTCGGTGCGAATGGGAATGTTTTGCAGGTTCGGCTCCAGCGAGGACAAACGGCCTGTGCGTGCTTCGGTCTGGTTGAAGATGGAATGGATGCGGCCGTCTGCGCCGATGACCTTCAGCAGGCCGTCCACATAGGTGGAGCTGAGCTTCTGGTACGTGCGATATTCCAGAATATCATCAATCACAGGCGCTTCGCCGCGCAGCTTCTCCAGTGTGGCTGCATTGGTAGACCAGCCGGTTTTCGTCTTTTTGCCATGAGGCAGGCCCATCTTTTCAAACAGAGCTTCGCCCAGCTGCTTGGGACTGTTTACATTGAATTCGTAGCCGACCTGGTCGTAAATGCGTTGCAAGGCATCGTCCAGCTTCTGGCGGATTTTTACGCCAAATTCCTGAATGCCTTCCTTGTCCACCAGCATACCCAGACGGGTCATGTCGGCCAGCACCTGTGCCAGAGGGAACTCAATCTCGTTGTACAGAGAATCCATTTCCTGCTCGGTGATTTTGGCTTTCATGATGGCGAACAGGCTTTGCAGGCTGCCTGCCTGGGGGAATGCTGCGCAGATAAAGCTGGCTTCGGCGTGATATTCCGTTTCCAGTTCTTCCACATCATAGCGGCTGGCAGAAGCATTCAGCAGATAAGCGGCCAGTTTGCCGTCCCAGCGGATGCTTTCGCCCCAGCCATCGTGCGCCATGGCCAGTGCATACAGCGGCGCAGAATCGAATACTTCCAGCTGTACGTTGGCATCGTCCAGCAGTGCAATCAGCTGGCTTTCTTCCAGCGTGTAGACAGCCTGGTCCTGTACGGCATACCATGCGGCAGGCTCGACTTCTACGTTTTTATTACCCTGCTTTTCGATGCGTGCAGGGCGCAGTGCCAGCAGATAGGTGCCGGAAGGCGTATCCGGCAGCGCAGCGGCACTTACTTCGGGCAAATCCTCTTTCGGTTCAACGGTTGCCGCAGCGGTAACACCCTCCAGACCCAAACGAGGAATCAGCGAGTGAATTTCCAAATCGGTGAGCATCTGCACCGCAGCAGGCTGGTCACCTTCGGTTTGCAGATAAGCACCTTCGGCCGTTTCTACCGGCGCATCGGTGCGAATTGTGCCCAGAACGCGGCTCAGCTCGGCATCGGCCTTGTAGGTCTGCAAATTTTCCCGCTGCTTGGGCTTGATGATGGGGTCGTCGATATTAGCATATACGTTTTCCAGCGTGCCAAAGGTCTGCACCAGCTTCAAGGCGGTCTTTTCGCCAATGCCCTTTACGCCGGGAATGTTGTCGCTGGTATCGCCCATCAGGCTCTTTACTTCAATCAGCTGGATGGGGGCTACACCGTACTTTTCCTGCACGGCATCCACGTCCATCACAACGGTCTGGCTGCGGCCCATAACCGTAGAAGCCAGCAGAACCGTGGTGGTATCGCTTACCAGCTGCAGGCTGTCACGGTCTCCGGTTGCCAAAAAGCAGTCGTCCCGGCGGGCAGCGCAGGCCGTGGCCAGCGTGCCCAGAATGTCGTCGGCCTCCCAGCCTTCGGCGGTAACGATTTTATAGCCCAGCAGAGTAAGCAGCTGCTTCAAAACAGGCATCTGCTGCGCCAGTTCTTCCGGCATGCCGTGGCGATTTGCCTTGTAGCCATCGTACATTTTATGGCGGAAGGTGGGGGCTTTCAGGTCAAAAGCAATGGCCACCTCGTCGGGGGAACACTCCTTTTTCAGCGAGAGCAGAATATTCAGAAAGCCGTAAATGGCGTTGGTAAAGCGGCCGTCCCGCGTGGTCAGCAGCTTGATACCGTAAAAGGCACGGTTTGCAATACTGTTGCCGTCGATCACAAGTAAGCGCATAAGGTCCCTCCAGCGTGACAGAATGGGTGCGCAGGCACAGAAAAGCCGCGCAGCCAAACAATAAAATCAAATTCCAGTACCTTACAGTATACCACAAAACCTGCGTTTATGGTACAATGTAGGTGCTTTGATTGAAAGTAAGGAGAGCAAAAAATGAATGTATCGACCCCTTTATATATAGGTGGGCTGCCTTTGGCTCATCGCACCGGCTTTGCCCCCATGGCAGGCTTTACCGACGCGGCTTGCCGCGATTTGATGGCGGCCCACGGCGCAGGCTATACCGTCAGCGAAATGGTCAGCGCAAAGGCCATCGTGTATGGCGATCGCAAGACCATTGCGCTGTTGCAGGCAAAGCCCAACGGCGCACCGTATGGTGTGCAGATGTTTGGCGCAGAGCCGGATTTCTTTGCGCAGGCAACCGCGCAGATCATGCAATACGATTTTGACTTTTTTGATATCAACATGGGCTGCCCGGCACCCAAAATCGTGGGCACTGGCGTGGGCGGCGCAGGCAGCCGCCTGATGACCGATCCGGATTTGTGCGGCCGCATTGTGGAAGCTGTGGTGGGCGCAGCAAATGGCCGCCCTGTCACCGTAAAAATGCGCAAAGGCTGGGACGACCACTGCATTACTGCTGTGGAAGTGGCAAAAGCCTGCGCACAGGCAGGTGCCGCAGCGATTACCGTTCATGGCCGCACCAGAGAGCAGATGTACACCCCCGGCCTGGTGGATCTGGACATTATCCGTCAGGTAAAAGAGGCGGTCAATATTCCGGTATTTGGCAATGGCGATGTGGACAGCCCGGAAAAGGCGGTTGCCATGATGGAGGCTACTGGCTGTGACGGCATTGCGATTGCGCGTGGCGCACTGGGTGATCCTTGGTTGTTTGAGCGCATCAATGCCGCAATCGAAGGCAAGCCTCAGCCCGAAGAACCAAACTTGCAGGCTCGTATGAATGCAATGCGTCGTCAGGTAGAGCAGATGGTGGCAGAAAAAGGCGAGTACGTCGCCATGCCTCAGGCACGCGCTCAGACGATGCATTATATGAAAGGTCTGCGCGGCGCGGCAGGTTTGCGCCGCAGCTGCTGCACATTGACGCATCTGGAAGATTTGGACGAGCTGATTGCCGACGTGTTTGCAGCCCAGCGGCACGCGGATGATCCGGACGATCAGCGTGAAATTCCGTTCCCGTAAAATAAACCCGTATCAGATAGAGGAGGCGATTCCATGAAACCAATCCTGCACTTTTTGTCTGCCGCCGCAGAAAACAATTCCATTGGAATCATCGGCGGCGCAGACGGTCCCACTGCCATTTTTGTGACCAGTAAAATCAGCCCGACGTTGTTCGTAGCGCTGATCGCAGCAGGCGTATTGCTGCTGGCAGGCCTTGTCTGGTGGATTATTCAGCTGTTCCGCAACAAAAAATAAAAACAAAAGCGACGCAAAGGCAAGTTGCCAATGCGTCGCTTTTTGTTATTGATGAAAGATTTCGCTGTTGGTGAGCGCGTCCAGCGTTTGCGCATAGCAGGGCAGGCAGTGCTGTACGAACCAGTCCGCTTCTGGGCAGGCCATTTCCAAAAGCGCCTGTTGCTGCTGATGCAGTGCGGCCTGAAATTCACGGTTGCCGGCGTTGCCTTCTTCCATGCA
>JAHHRK010000008.1 GCA_020025795.1 Faecalibacterium sp.
GCAGAGGGCGAAGAAATCGTTACCAGCACTTCCAACCAGTCCTACTATGAGGATGCAATCTTCCGCAGCCTGACCAAGCAGATCATGGAAAAGGAAGGCATCAGCGAAAAGGCTGCCCAGAACCTGATTTATACCGGCGGCTTCCAGATTTACTCCTGCGAAGACCCGGATCTGCAGCACTCGATGGAAACCATCATGCTGAACGACGGCGATAAGTATTTTCCTGCCGGCTGGCGTGAAGAAGAAGTTTCCGAGCTGCGCGACTATGACATCCCGGTTTATGCCGAAGACGGCGTGACCCCCAAGACCAAGACTAAGGAAGACGGCACCACCGTGTATTTCCGCAAGGTACGTACCCAGGCTGCTATGGTTTCCATGGACTTTGACGGCGACGTCCGCGGTATTGTGGGCGGTATCGGCGAAAAGACTGCTGACCTGGGTCTGAACCGTGCTACGGACGCACCGCGTCAGTGTGGTTCTACCATGAAGCCCATCGGCCCTTACAGCCTGGCTGTGGAGTACGGTTTGTACAACTGGTCCAGTATGCTGAACGATTCTCCCTTGTACGCCAAGGAAGATATGAAGATCCGCAATGATGATTATTGCCGCAAGCACGGTCTGTCTGGTCTGTCTGACCAGGCGCTGAAGGCTTATCCGGCTGCATGGCGTGAATGGCCGCGCAACTATGGCAATAGTTACAGCTACCAGAATATCCCGGTGTTTGAAGGTCTGTACCGTTCTTTGAACACCATTGCAGCACGCGTTGGCGAAACGGTCGGCGCAGATAAGATTTATAATTTTGCGAAGAACACCCTGAATATGTCCACGCTGGTCGATGCCGACAATTCGCTGGCATCCATGATTATGGGTAGCCAGTCCTACGGTGTTACTACGCTGGACCTGTGTGCAGCTTTCCAGATTTTCTACGACGGCACCTATAATACGCCGCGTTTCTACACCGAAGTGTATGATTCGGACGGTAACCTGTATCTGGAATCTGACATGAGTGAGTATCAGGCACTGACCCCCGAAACGGCACGCATCATGAACCGTATGCTGCGTAATGTTATTACGGTTGGTACCGCAGCCCGCGTTGGCGGCCCCAAGGCCGGCAATATGGAATCCATCGGCAAGACCGGTACGGCAAGCGACTGGAAGGACTTCTCCTTTGTCGGCCTGACCCCGTACTACGTCACTGCTACCTGGTGGGGTTATGACGAGCCCACCAAGATGAAGGAGCTGGGCAGCACGAAGAACTGTGCCGCTGCATGGAAGGCTCTGATGGAAGATGTGCAGGCAGATATGAGCACCAAGAAGTTCCCGGATGCTGAAGGCGTTGTAACGGCGGCATTCTGCCGCGATACGGGTCTGCTGGCAAATCCCGGCTGCCCCAACCAGGGCGTTGGCTACTACAAAAAGAGCGATCTGCCCGGACACTGTGATATGCACTAAGGCAAATCGTGCCACGGCAAGTGTAAAAAAGCAAAAAATAACATCCACCCTCTTGCAACGGCAGGGGGTGGGTGTTATTATACCTCTGTTAGACGTACAGTTGTTCGTGAGGGGAAAACAAGATGAGTAGAAGATTTTTGCTGGTAGATGCCGAGGCTGTGCCCGAAGTGTTTTTGCAGGTACTGCGTGCGAAGGATCTTTTGGCCAGCGGCGAAGCAAAAAATATTAGTGCGGCGGCGCGTGCGGCAGGTATTTCACGCAGCGCATTCTATAAGTATAAGGACAGCGTTTTTGAGTCCGGTAACAATCGTTCTGTGCTGACGGTGATTGCTACGCTGCGGGACGAAACCGGTGCCTTGCAGGCACTTTTGGCAGGTATCAGCAGTGCGGGTGCTGGTATTGTGACATTGAATCAGTCTTTGCCGGAAAACGGCACGGCCCAGATTGCGGTTACCATTCGTACCAGCGGTATGCTGATTAGTGTGGACGAAATGACGGAAAAGCTGGCCCAGCAGCGCACGGTTATAGAAGTACACTGCGACAATTAAAAAAGGCCTAGCTGAAAAAAGAATCTTTGAAACGGTGTGATCCGGCAATTAGCCGGGCACACCGTTTTTTCTTTTGCGAAAAATGTGGTGCGCACCGTTCCTGCGTCGGCGGCATAGGATGGGCGTGCAGAGGATATAAGGCCACATTGCGTTTTGAAAAAGCTGCTCTGTCGGATCGGAAAAAGCAGGGCACAGCGGAAAACAGCTTGTGGCTATTGCTTTGCATCTTCTGCGGCGCAAGGCAGACCGGAAATACCTGCCGAACGTTTTACGGGAAGGTTTTGAACGGGACTCACTGGCGCGTGCGGAGGGAATACCTCTGCCGGGAACATCACATGGAGGAGTGGTTGTATGGGATTGATTGTGCAAAAGTTTGGCGGAAGCTCCGTCAAGGACCGTGACCACCTGTTTCGGGTGGCACGCATCATTGCAAATACCCGCCTTGCGGGAAACAACGTGGTAGCGGTGGTGTCTGCACAGGGCGATACCACAGATACACTGCTGGAAAAAGCGGCGGAGATCACACAGGAGCCTTCGGCGCGCGAGATGGATGTGCTGCTTTCCACGGGTGAGCAGATTTCCATTGCACTTTTAACCATGACATTGAACGCGTTGGGCTGCGATGCCATCAGTCTGACCGGCTGGCAGGCAGGCTTTCATACCAACTGCGCCTACACCAAAGCACGCATCCAGCGGCTGGACTGCAAGCGGATTGCCGGCGAGCTTGCCCAGGGCAGGGTGGTGGTTGTGGCAGGATTTCAGGGTATGACGCAGCTGGAGGACATTACAACGCTTGTGCGCGGCGGCCGGGATACCAGCGCTGTGGCCATTGCGGCAGCATTGCAAGCGGACCGCTGCCAGATCTTTACGGATGTGGAAGGCATCTACACAGCGGACCCACGCAGAGTGCCCAGTGCCCGCAAATTGAAAGAGGTCAGCTTCGACGAAATGCTGGAGCTGGCCTCTATGGGCAGTCAGGTGCTGAATAACCGCAGCGTGGAGCTGGCGAAAAAATATCATGTGGAGCTGGAGGTGCTTTCCAGCCTGAACCCGGTGGAAGGTACTGTTGTAAGAGAACAGGCAAAAACCATGGAGGGCACTTGTATCAAAGGCATGACGAAAGATACCGCTGTTGCGGTAATTTCGATTTTGCATTTGCAGGATCTTGCGGCGGCACGCACCCGGATTTTCAGCCTTTTGGCGCAAAACGACGTCCATGTGGATATGATTTGCCAAGCCGCGGACCAGGGCGAAAGCAATCAGCTGCACTTTTCCATTGCGGCGGCGGACAAGGTCAAAACCATGCAGCTTTTGCAGCAGTGCGGCGTCTGTGATGGCGGCGAAATTTTAGTGGACGACAGCTGCGCCAAGGTGTCGGTTGTGGGCATTGGGCTGCAAACCAACGGCGGTATTGCGGCAAAACTGTTCGAGGCGCTGGCAAGCCATCAGATCAACGTCAAAATGGTCACCACCAGCGAAATCAAGATTTCGGTCATGATTCGTAAAAATGACGTGGATTTGGCGATGCGCGCGATTCACGATGCACTGGTTGCAGAATAAAAGCACAGGGCAGAGCGGCGGTTCTCTTTTATAGAGGCCGCTGCTTTTCTTTTTGCTGTACACGAGGGAATAAATGCGGTATAATAAGATATTATGGACATGATTTAAGACCCATATCATACGAGCAGTGAGGAAACAGAATGGACAATACCCCGATTCAAAGTTATACCCCCAGCGAGCTTGTGCAGCGTCGGTTGCAGCGTGCGGCACGGCGCCGTAAAAAGAAGCTGCTGCAAGGCGTTATTCTTGCGATAGGCTTCGTGGCGCTGATATTGATTCTGATGGGCATCCGCACCATTTGGAAATGGACCGAGGGTTCTCGTGCTCGTGCAAAATACGGCACAGCGACCTACGATGTGTCGGGATACGCTTTTAACGCAGCAGACCCGCGGCTGGTTCTGGTCAATCAGTATTGCACCACACCATCTGCACCGGAAATGGTTGTCGCAGACGATGCCACAGGCCAACAGCTGGAAATCGAAGCGGCACAGGCGTTCCGCACCATGGTGCAGGCCGCAGCAGAAGAAAAAATCAAGCTGTCGCTGGGTTCGGGCTATCGGGATGAGCTAACGCAGGACAACCTGTTCCAAAAGCTCGTGGAGCGATACACTGTGCAGGGCTATACCCAGGAGGAAGCCGAGGCCATCGCATGGACGGTTTCGGAAAAAGCCGGTTACAGCGAGCATCATACCGGCTACGCAGCAGACATCGTAACCGATGATTACCCTGTACAGGATTCTGAATTTGCAAAAAGCAAGGCCTACGCCTGGCTGGTGCGCTATGCGCCGGATTATGGCTTTATCCTGCGCTACCCGGAAGAACGCCAGGTTGCCACAGGCCATATCGAACAGCCCTGGCACTGGCGCTATGTGGGCGTGGAAAACGCACAGGCGATTACCGCCAGCGGCCTTTCTTTGGAAGAGTTTTTAGCACTGCATACCACGCAGCCAACCCCAGCGGAATAACCGCCGTGCGTTTGGCTGCTCTGGGTGCAGAATCGTAGATATTAGGAGGACTGAACTTGGAACGAAACGAACTTTTGCCCGGCGTGTATGTGACACGCATCGCAGCGGAAAAATTCAACCGCTGCCGCCTCAGTCTGCATTTTACTTTCCCGGCTAAGCGAGAGACGGCCACGGCGCACGCACTGCTGCCGCTGGTGATGGAGCGCGGCTGCGCTTCCTGCCCGGATATGACCGAAATGACCAAAAAGCTGGCGCGCCTGTATGGTGCGGACCTGACGGTGGACGGCCGCGCCGTTGGTGCAAACCATAACCTGTGCATCAGCGTGACCGGCATCAAGGACGCTTTTGCGCTGGAAGGCGAGAAGCTGACGAGTGCGTATGCCCAGCTGGTTCTGGATGAAGCATTCCATCCGTACTTTGTGGACGGCGCATTTGACCCCAGTGAGGTCGAAATCGAAAAGACCATGCTGCGCCGCAATCTGGAAAACGAAATCAACGAAAAGCGCATCTACTGTGCCCGTGCAGCACAGCGCGAATTCTATAAAGATACCCCGGCGGCCATTCGCCAGGGCGGCTATCTGGAAGAAGTGGACAGCCAGACCCCCCAGACCCTGTTGGCGGCCTATCAGGAAATGCTGCGCACCGCACAAATCGAGCTGATGCTGTTTGGCATCGACGAGGAAAACGAAGCCGTCGTTCTGGACGCTTTGAAGAAAGAGCTGGCTGCCATTCAGCGCAATCCCCAGCCGCTGGCCCCGTTTGTGACCATTCCGGTACAGCCCGTCAAGCACTTTAAGGAGAGCTTTGACATGGTGCAGGCCAAGCTGTGCATGATGTTCACCATGGACCGTCCGGTGGATTTGGACGAGTTGCAGGCTTACCGCCTGGCCATGGCTTTGTTCGGCGGCAGCGTGACCAGCCGCCTGTTCTTGAATGTGCGTGAAAAGATGCACATCTGCTACTACTGTTCTTCTTCTTTCCAGACCTTTACCGGCAGTATGTCCGTCAACAGCGGCATCGAGCCGGCCAACGCGGAAAAAGCGGAAGCCGCAATCCTGAAGGAGCTGTCTGATTTGTGCGATGGTCCCATCAGCGATGAAGAATTGGAAGATTGCCGCCGCGGCCTGTTGTCCGGCTTTGACAGCGTGGAAGATTCCATCAGCGGCATCGAATCCTGGTACGCCATGCAGATTTGGCGTGGCGCAGGCATCAACACGCCTGCCCAGGAGCGGGAAAAGATGCTCAAAGTCACCAAGGACGATGTGCGTGATGTGCTGAAGCGGTTCCACCTTTCCGTCAGTTATCTGCTTACCAACAAGGAGGAGAACCATGGCTGATACCGTAAAAAATGCAGCGGCAGCGGCTGCCGCAAAGGATGAATGGAAGGTTTTGCCTTCCGGGCTGACGGTGATTGTGCGCCCCATGCCGGGTTATTCCTGCACGCACGCCATTTATGCCACCAAATTCGGCTCGATTGATTTGAAGTTCCGCCTGGGCGATAAAATCGTGGATTTGCCGGCAGGCGTGGCACACTTTTTGGAACATAAAATGTTCGAGGACGAGGACGGCGATGCCTTTGCCAAGTACGCAAAGACCGGCGCCAATGCCAATGCCTTTACCAGCTTTGACCGTACCTGCTATATTTTCACGGCAACGGATATGCTGGACGAAAGCCTGGACGTTCTGCTGAACATGGTAGGCCACCCTTACTTTACCAAAGAAACCATCGACAAAGAGCAGGGCATCATCGGTCAGGAAATCAAAATGTATGATGATAGTCCGGACTGGCGTTTGATTACCGGCCTGTGTGAGCAGATGTATCATGCACACCCCATTCGCAGCGATATTGCAGGCACCTGCGAAAGTATTGCGGAAATCACGCTGGAAATGCTGTACGACTGCTGCAAGGCATTCTACGCACCCAATAATATGGTGCTGGCTGTTGCCGGCAACACCACGATGGAGCAGGTGCTGGCCGCTTGTGAACGCGCCGGTTTGATGGAGCCTGCCGCTGTAACGGAAAAGGTGCAGCGCCTGTGGCCGGAAGAACCGATGACTGTTGCAGAGCCGTTCCGTACCGAGAAGATGGCCATTGCAAAGCCTGCCTTTGGTATCGGCTTTAAGGAAAAGCCTCTGGCTGCCGATGATGAAGCAACCGAAGTGCTGTACGGCATTATCTGCGATGCCATCTGCGGCGGAATGTCGCCGCTGTACCGCCGCTTGTACGACGCCGGCCTGGTAAATCCCGGCTTTGACGGCGAAGTGCTGCGCGTGGACGGCTGCTGCTGCACGCTGTTTACCGGCGAGAGCAGCCAGCCTGAGCTGGTGCAGAAGATGCTTCTGGAAGAAATCGAGCGTGTGCGCCGCGAAGGTGTGGACCCGGAAATCTTCACCCTGTGCAAGAACCAGAAGTACGGCACGCTCATTGAAAATTTGGAAAATGCCGAGGATTCCGCCAGCCAGATTGCAGATTTTGCACTGACCGGCCGCACGGTTGCACAGCAAATCGAAATGCTGGCAGGCCTGCGGGTAGAGGACGCCAACGCAGCGTTGCAGCAGCTGTATTCCACTGACCGTATGGCAGTGCTGCATATCCTGCCTGACGGCTCGGCTGATTTTGAAGACGAAGAATA
The DNA here is from genome assembly GCA_020025795.1 of Faecalibacterium sp. Taxonomy (GTDB): domain Bacteria; phylum Bacillota; class Clostridia; order Oscillospirales; family Ruminococcaceae; genus Faecalibacterium. The sequence goes on from JAHHRK010000008.1 coordinate 7,159, forward strand.
AGAGGGTGCAAACAAAATGAACGAATATGTTGTAAGCTTTCCGGGGTTGGGGCTGGAGTTCAATCTGAACCGCGTGGCCTTTTCCATCGGAAATTTGGACGTGTACTGGTATGGCCTTTTGATTGCTACGGGTCTGCTGCTGGCAGTTCTGTGGTGCTTTTACCACGCAGTCGAGTTCGGCGTGGATTCGGACCGCCTGCTGGATGTAGTGTGCTTCGGCACCATCATGGCAATCGTCTGCGCCCGTATTTACTATGTGGTCATGTCGCCCTACGGCTATGACAGCATCTGGGAAATGTTCGATATCCGCCAGGGCGGTATTGCCATTTACGGTGCAATCATCGGCGCATTTGTCTTTGGCGGCCTGGCCTGTAAGTGGCGCAAAATCCCCATCTGGGCAACCTGTGACCTGGCATCCGTTGGCTTTTTGATTGGCCAGTGCCTGGGCCGCTGGGGCAACTTTGTAAACCAGGAAGCCTTCGGCTACAACACCAACCTGCCCTGGGGTATGTACAGCGAAAAGACCCGCCAGTATCTGGAAAGCAGCGTGGTCACGCTGCCTACCGGTATGACGGTAGACCCCAGCATGCCGGTGCATCCCACCTTCCTGTACGAGAGCCTGTGGTGCCTGGTGGGCTTTATCCTGCTGGCACTGTACTTCAAAAAGCGTAAGTTCAACGGCGATATTGCACTGCGCTACGCCATCTGGTACGGCCTGGGCCGCTTCTGGATCGAAGGCCTGCGTACTGACAGCTTGCTGCTGGTGCCCAGCCTGAACCTGCGTGCCTCTCAGCTGTTTGCCGCTGTAACGGTGGTGGCTGCGGTGCTGCTGGAAGTCTATCTGACCCGTAAGTATAAGGACCAGCAGCCCATGATGGTGATTCTGGCAATGAACAGCGACAATCTGGCATATCAGAAGAAACATCAGCTGTACAATGTGGCTATCTTTAGCACGCTGTCGGTCGGTGCATCCCACAAGAAATACGTGGAAGCCACCAAGAAGTTCAACGAACATGTTCGCGCAGAACTGGAAAAGCAGGTAAACGGCGAATCGGATCAGTCACAGGAATAATCCAACATATCTTACGATGAGACGTCCTTCTCTACGGCGGAGGACGTCTTTTCTGTTGCAATTTTCGGCTTTGTATGATAGATTCTGAAAAAAGAAAAAAGTAAAGACGGAGGGAAACGCCTGTGAGCGCAAAGATTATAGAGGGAAAAGTCCTGGCCGCGCAGGTCAAGGAAAACGTAAAAAAGCAGGTTGCTGCATTGCAGGAAAAAGGAATTCTGCCTTGCCTGGCGGTAGTGCTGGTAGGTGAAAATCCTGCTTCGGCTACCTATGTCCGCGGCAAAGAGCGCGACTGCAACGAGTGCGACATCGTGAACCGAACCGTTCGCCTGCCGGAAACCACTTCGGAAGAGGAGCTGCTGGCTGTGATTCAGGATTTGGCACAGGACAAGACGGTACATGGCATTCTGGTCCAGCTGCCGCTGCCTGCCCAAATCAACGAGGACCATATTATTGCGGCTATTCCGCCGGAAAAGGACGTGGACGGCTTCACCGCAGAAAGCGCAGGCCGCCTGTTGATTGGCGAGCCGTGCTTTGTGCCTTGCACACCGCAGGGCGTGGTCGAAATGCTGAAAAGCACCGGCGTACCGCTGGCAGGCAAGCACGCAGTTGTGCTGGGCCGCAGTAATATCGTAGGCAAACCTGCTGCGCTGCTGCTTCTGGCAGAGGACTGCACCGTGACCATCTGCCACAGCAAAACCGCGAACCTGAAAGAAATCTGCGCACAGGCAGATATTCTGGTTGCCGCTGTGGGCAAGGCAGGCTTCGTAACAGCAGATATGATTAAGCCCGGCGCACTGGTCATTGACGTGGGCATTAACCGCAATGCGGAAGGCAAGCTGTGCGGCGATGTGGATTTTGCACCTGCCGCTGAAAAAGCAGGCTGGATCAGTCCGGTTCCGGGCGGCGCAGGCTTGATGACGCGTGCAATGCTTTTGGAAAACACCGTTTCTGCGGCACGACTGCTGAACGGTCTGCTGTAACAGATAGGAGCGAGCAAAATGCAGGGCTTGGATTGTGAACAGCTTTTGCTGGTCAAACAGACCAGCGGCGCAGAAGGTCAGCTTGTCTGCTGCGAAAAAGGCGCAGTCGGTTTGTGGGCGCAGGTGCTGGCAGCGCCGGTCTACATCGGCAAAAACGGCGTAAGCGCCCATCATGAAGAAGGGGACATGGCTTCGCCTTTGGGAATGTACGCGTTAGGCACGGCGTTTTCCACTGAAGCAACCGTGCCGTTTGCCTATCCCTGCCGCACCATTGGTCCGCGCAGCTGGTGGGTAGATGATGTAAATTCTCCGCTGTACAACCAGTGGGTCGAAGCGGACGGCAAGGATGGCTTTGCTAGCGGCGAAAAGATGGATCAGCTGCCGGTTCACTATCACTATGGCCTTGTGGTGGAGTACAACACAAATCCCATCACACCGGGGCGGGGCAGTGCGATTTTCATTCACTGCAAGGGCGATTTGCCTTATACCCACGGCTGTGTGGCCATGGAAGAAGCCGTTATGCTGCGCGTTTTGGCCTGGCTGGATGAAACAAAGCATCCGCAGGTGCTGATTCACTAAGAAAAACCAAAAATATTTCGAAAATGCGAAAAAACCCCTTGCATTCGTAAAACGTCTTTGTTATAATATTTAAGCCGCATGGTGTGGGCGACAAAATGGCTTGCAACAACAGCCTGCCTTTACGGACCAGCGAGTACTATATAAAAGGAATGATACTATGTACGCAATCATCGTTACCGGCGGTAAGCAGTACCGCGTGGAGCAGGGCGACGTTCTCTACATCGAGAAGCTGGACGTCGAGGCTGACTCTGAAGTGAAGTTCGACAAGGTCCTGGCAGTTGGCGAGGAAGGCTCTGTCAAGGTTGGCACCCCCACTGTTGAGGGCGCAACCGTTTCTGCTAAGGTCATCAAGAATGGCAAGGGCAAGAAGCTGAACATCATTACCTATCGTGCAAAGAAGCATAGCGCACGCCGTATGGGCCACCGCCAGCCGTACACGAAGGTTGAGATCACCACTATCAACGCGTAAGGAGGGTATGCACAATGGCACATAAGAAAGGCGTAGGTTCTACTAAGAACGGTCGCGACTCCGCAGCTCAGCGTCTGGGCGTGAAGCGCGCTGATGGTCAGTTCGTTCTGGCCGGCAACATTCTGGTTCGCCAGCGTGGCACCCACATTCATCCGGGTGAGAACGTGGGCATCGGCAGCGACGACACTCTGTTCGCTCTGGTCGACGGCACTGTTCGTTTCAAGCGCGTCGGCAAGACCGGCAAGAAGTGCTGCGTTGAGCAGTAATTCTTGCGAGAAAACTGCAAAACCGCGGAGCCGGGCCGTTTGGTCCGGCTCTTTTTTGTGAATACTATGCGCGGAGGTATCCAAAATGGCAGTACAAACCAATTTTATCGACGTCGCAACCATTTGGCTCCACGCGGGCAAGGGTGGCGACGGTGCAGTCACGTTCCATCGTGAAAAATTCGTAGCAGCCGGCGGCCCCGATGGCGGCGATGGCGGCGACGGCGGCGATATCATCTTTGTGGCAGACCGCAACCTGTCCACGCTGATGGATTTCCGCTATAAGCGTAAATACACCGCAAAAGACGGCCAGAACGGCATGGGCCGCAAGATGCACGGCGCAGACGGCGACGACCTGATTATCAAGGTCCCCGTTGGCACCGTCATCAAAGATGCCGAAAGCGGCCTGGTCATCGCAGACCTGTCTGACGAAAAGCCTGTGGTTGTAGCCAAGGGCGGCCGCGGCGGCAAGGGCAACACCCATTTTGCAACGCCGACCCGTCAGATTCCTCGATTCGCAAAGCCCGGCCTGCCCGGTGAGGATATGCGCGTTACGCTGGAGCTGAAGCTCATTGCGGACGTGGGCCTGATCGGTTTCCCCAATGTAGGCAAGTCTACCCTGATTTCCGTAATCAGTGCGGCAAAGCCCAAGATTGCAAACTATCACTTTACCACGCTGGTTCCCACGCTGGGTGTGGTGCGCTGCGATGAAGGTGCAAGCTTTGTCTGCGCCGATATTCCCGGTCTGATCGAAGGTGCCAGCGACGGCATCGGCCTGGGCCATGACTTTTTGCGCCACGTTGAGCGCTGCCGCCTGCTGCTGCACGTCGTGGACGTGTCCGGCTGCGAAGCACGCGACCCCAAGGAAGATTTTGCGCGTATCAACGAGGAACTGGAAAAGTTCAGCCCCGAACTGGCAGATCGTCCCCAGATCGTTGTGGGCAACAAGTGCGATATCGCTACCCCCGAACAGGTGGAAGAATTCCGCCAGTTTGTGGAAGAGCAGGGTCTGACCTTTGTGCCTATCTCTGCTGCAACCATGCAGGGTGTGCGTGAGCTGCCCGGCCTGGTGTATAATCGCCTGAAGGACATTCCGGCAATTCCTGTGTTTGAAGCACAGTACGTCAAGCCGGAGAACAACATGGGCGGCCGCAAGTTCGAGATCAAGAAGCTGGAAGACCACGTCTGGGATGTACAGGCACCCTGGCTGGAGCGTATTCTGGCAGGCAGCAACGTGGACGACTACGAAAGCTTGCAGTATTTCCAGCGCCAGCTGAGCGAGAGCGGCATTTTCGACGAGCTGGTTAAGCTGGGCGTCGAGGAGAACGATACCGTCCTGATCGGCGAGTATCAGTTCGACTATGTATTCTAAGGAGGCGACAGGAGTGGAACAGGAATTCCTGTTGTCAAAGGCAGAAATGGATTCTGTGGATTTGCGCGAGCTTTCGCCGCTTTCGCTGGCTTTTGTGGGCGATGGCGTGCTGGAGCTGTTGGTGCGCCGCCGTCTGGTGGCCCATACCAAATTGCACCCCGGTGCGCTGAACGCGGTCAAGGTCAAGTATGTATCTGCCCGCGCCCAGTATAAGGAAGAAAAGCTGCTGGAGCCGATGCTCACCGAAGACGAGCTGAGCTGGTTCAAGCGCGGCCGCAATGCCAACAAGGCAACCGTAGCAAAGCACGCTACTGTGGCAGAATATCGAGCATCTACCGGTTTTGAATGCCTGCTTGGCTGGCTGTATCTGTCCGGCCAGAACCAGCGTATTCTGGAGCTGTTCGATGCCATGTGGCAGCTGTTTGACCCGGATGCGCCCGAAGCAAAACAAACGGAAAACTAACAAAGAAAAGCCCGCTGCTTTTCGGCGTGCATGGCGTCGAAAGGCAGTGGGCTTTTTGCGGTGAGAGTGATGGGCCAGTGCCCATCAGTGCTTACTTGCAGTTCTTTGCGTTAGAAGCGTTGGAAGACTTGGCGTTAGAAGCCTTGTCGCTGGCGCTCTTTACGTTGGAGCTGCTGTTCTTGGCAGAACGGCTGTTGGAAGAAGTATACTGGTTGGGGTGCTTGTTGGTGCTCTGGTTAGAATGCTTGTTAGATGCAGAAGTCTTGTTCTTTTCCATGTTGTTTGCTCCTTTCTAAAAGCAGGGCTCTTTGCTCTGCGCACTGATATTGTTACCCCGCCGCGGGAGATTATGCACCCAGACAGGAGGCTTTTTTATCATGGCTCTGGAATATTTTGAACAGCGGGAACGTGCCCTTCTGGGCGACCGCTTTGATACCCTGTATGCGCCGCCGGCCGAAAAAGCCGCACGCGGCGTAACGGTTTCTGCACTGCGCTGCACCCCCGAACAGTTTGCGCAGCTGGTGGATTTTCCCATTCGGCCATCGCCTTTCTGTGCTGCCGGGTTCTGCGTAGATATGCCGGATTTTAAGCCGGGCCGCCACCCGTACCATGCGGCAGGCGTTTTCTATTCGCAGGAGCCTTCGGCTTCTTCGGCGGCGCCGCTGCTGGGCGTTCAGCCAGGTATGCGTGTTTTGGATACCTGCGCTGCGCCGGGCGGTAAAACCAGCCAGCTGGCTGCCGCTTTGCAGGGACAGGGCCTTTTGGTGGCAAACGAATTTGTCGCCAGCCGTGCCGCAATCCTGAAGCAAAATCTGGAGCGCATGGGTGTGCGCAATGCCGTTGTGCTGAATGAAGATACCAGCCGCATTGCAGAGGCGTTGCCGGAATTCTTTGACCGAGTTCTGGTAGATGCGCCTTGCTCCGGCGAAGGTATGTTCCGCAAGGAAGAAGAAGCCAGCCGCCAGCACAGCGAAGCGCTGGTGGAGCAGTGTGCCGCTTTGGGCGCACAGATTCTGGACAATGCGGCTGCCGCACTGGCACCGGGCGGTGTGATGGTGTATTCTACCTGCACCTTTGCTCCGCAAGAGGACGAAGCCCAGGTGGCGGATTTCCTGGCACGCCATCCGGAATTTACGCTGCTGCCTGCGCTGGAAGAAAGTCCGCTGGTATTTGGCAGTGAAGGCGAACCCAATCGTCTGGGCGAACATTCCGCCGATACCACGCTGATGCGCCGCATTTGGCCGTGCCAGGGTGGCGAAGGCCACTTCATTGCACGGCTGCAAAAAGCAGGCGAGCCGCGTGAACTGCCGCCGCTGGGTGAGTTGACGGAAGAAGAATCCGCCTGGCTGAACCCCAAAGCTGCCAAAGGCAAAGCCAAAAAAGGCAAGCCTGCCCCCAAAGGCGGAAAAGGCCAGTCCACCGGTGACGTGCTGAGCAGCTGGCAGGCGTTTGCAGCGGAATATTTCCCCAGCCTGACCGAAAAGCCTGCGCTGGTGCGTGGCGAAAATATTTTGCTGCCGCCGGCGTTCCCCAATTTGCCGCTGCATATCCTGCGTGCAGGCGTTTTGGCAGGCAGCGCCCAGAAAGGCCGCTTTGTGCCGGAGCATCATCTGTTTACCGCATACGGCGCAGAATGTACCAATCAGGAAAAGCTGACCCTTTCCGATCCGCGCACGTTGGCCTATTTGAAGGGCGAGGAAATTGAAGCTAAGACCGCACAAAACGGCTGGTGTTGCGTCACGGTAGACGGTTTTGCCCTGGGCGGCGGCAAAGTATCCGGCGGACGGGTGAAAAACCACTACCCGAAAGCACTCCGATTCGTGTAAATGCGGCAGAACTGCGGATATAGCCTTGAACACCGCGTGGCATCGTGGTATACTATTACAGTTAGAGAAACTGCGCCCAGAAGAGCGCTTGAATAAACGGAGGAAGTACCCATGTCTGGACATAGCAAATGGAACAACATTAAACGTAAGAAGGAAAAGACCGACGGCGCAAAGGCTAAGGTCTTTACCAAGGTTGGCCGCGAAATCAGCGTGGCTGTGCGCGAGGGCGGTCCCGACCCCGCTAACAACAGCAAGCTGGCTGATCTGATCAGCAAGGCTAAGCGCCTGAACGTGCCTAATGATAACATTCAGCGCATCATCAAGAAGGCTGAGGGCGGCGATAAGGACGAGTTCGAAGCAGTTACTTACGAAGGCTACGGCGCAGGCGGCATCGCTGTCATGGTCGAGGCTCTGACCGATAACCGCAACCGTACCGCTGCAAACATGCGCCACTACTTTGATAAGTTTGGCGGCAACCTGGGCAGCATGGGCAGCGTTGGCTTTATGTTCACCCAGAAGGGCGTTATCGTCCTGGACCTGGAGGACAAGGACGCTGACGAGGCTATGATGGACGCTCTGGACGCAGGTGCAGAGGACTTCGACGCTGGCGAAGAAGCAGCAGAAGTCACCACCGATCCCGCAGCATTCTCCGAAGTTTGCCACGCACTGGAGGCAAAGGGCTACGAGTTCCTTTCTGCTGATGTTGCTATGGTGCCTTCGACCACCACTACCATCACCGACGCTGAGATTCAGACCAAGCTGACCAAGCTGTTCGACGCTCTGGACGACGATGATGACGTGCAGAACTTCTGGCATACGCTGGAAAACGAGGAAGATCTGGACCGCTGATTTTCCCTTAGAATGGATAAAAAAGGCTGTACCGCAGGGTTTCTGCGGTGCAGCCTTTTTCTTTTATAAAAACAAAAGAGTCCTTAAACAATTCTTAAGGGTTTTGCATCTTTTTTGTTAAGAAAAAGACTGTTACAATAAAGACACAAAGAAAGCGCGCTGGAAGTTGAGGTATGAGTATGGAATCGATTTTGATTTGCGACGATAACAAGGAGATTGTAGACGCACTGAAAATCTACCTGGGCACCGTTGGTTATACATTATATACGGCGGCAAACGGCGTCGAGGCATTGGAGGTCGTGGACAATCATCCCATTGATTTGATTTTGATGGACATTATGATGCCCGGCATGGACGGCCTGACCGCTACGGCGCAGCTACGGGAAAAGGGGAATATCCCCATTATTTTGCTGACCGCCAAAAGCGAAGAAGGCGACATGATTCTGGGCCTGGAAATGGGCGCAGACGACTATATTACTAAGCCGTTCCGCCCAATGGAGCTGCTGGCTCGCGTGAAAAGTACGCTGCGACGCTATAAGCAGCTGGGCGGCGCTGCAAAACAAGTGCCGGACGGTGTACTTCAGGTCGGCGGTCTTGCCCTGAACGATGAACAGAAAACCGTCACGCTGGAAGGCGAGCCGGTCAGCCTGACACCGCTGGAATTTAAGCTGCTGCGCTTTTTGATGCAGCACCCCGGCCAGGTATTTTCCGGGAAAAAGCTGTATCAGGCAGTCTGGGGCGAGGAAATCCTATCCGGCGAAGGCGCTGTGGCGGTACATATTCGCCACCTGCGCGAAAAGCTGGAAATCGACCCGGCGAATCCGCGTTTGATTCAGGTTGTGTGGGGTCAGGGCTATAAGCTGGTCAAACCCAAGGTGAGAAATGAGGGATAACCATGAAAAAGAGCAAAAATGATGGTCTCCGCTATGGCAGAAAGCCGGAAACCGAAAAGCTGCTGCATCTGGCAGGGGTTCTGGCTGCGGTCAGCGGCGTATTTACCGTGATTTCACTGGTACAAAAACACAATGGCAGGAGGGGTGCATAATGAAGGAGCGACTGATTCAGATGACCAGAAACCGCCCGGCAAAAATCCTTTGGTGGTTTGTGCTGACGATTGCTATGGCGGGCTTTACAGCGATGGCGTACATCTCGTTTATTGAGCTGGATTCCCGCCTTTACGAGCGAGGAACGGAATCCTATTGGGATACCTACAATGCCCACGGCCATATGGCAGAAATGGCACAGGCTACGCTTCCTGTGTGGGCAGATCAAGAATGGGAAGCTCCCATAAATCCGGCGACGCCGGGTTTTGAGGAAGCACAGGAAACGCCAGCACTGCCATATGAACTGTACTATATTGATGAGTATGGCACCAGGCAGCAGGACATTTATGCAAGTGCATATTCCGGCGAAAAGAAACTGGTTGCCCGCACCTACATCATGATTTATCCGGGCCAAAAGGGCTATGCAACGCTGGGTCGGGCGTACTTTAAGGATGATGAAATCGTTGCGGTATACGACATAAATGGCTTGAACACAATCACCTGGGACCCGGATACCAACAAAATTGAGATACATCCGGAGGCCGCTGTAACTGCATTTCAGGAAGGCGATGTATCCGTTTGGGTGCAGCAGGAAAATATTACGGGCGAACCCGTTCGGGAGTTTACAATGGCCCAGCAGACGGAGAACGAACCGACAGCGCAGCCAAACATAAATGAAGATACGAAGCTGGGCGCATTTGATCAATATGTGGACGAACAGGAATTGGCGGGTACTTTACTGGGGGGTACCTGGTCTCAGAAAACCATGCAGCGCGAATTGGTTCTGTATAACCTGCTGCATGCCGTTTATGGGAAAGCTTTTGTAATCCAGTTGGTTTGTGTACTGGTCGGTGTGTTTGCACTGGTCATGATCGGTCTGGGCGCAGGCTGGAAAGAAAATGCTAATCGTCCCCAGCTGTGCTGGTACGATAAAATCCCCATGGAAGTACAGCTGGTTCTGTTCGGTATTCTCACATTTTTGGGTTTCTTTATCGTAAGCGAATGGAATGGAGTTCTCTTGTGGTCTTGGAATGTAGAGGGAGTTCAGTGGCTGCTGCCCAGCATAAATACCTACGCAAAACTGATTTTTGCCATGATTTCTATGATTGTCGGCACGTTCCTGATTTGGGAGCTGGCTGCATGGGCAATCTTTTTCAGCTTTGTCCGCTGGGCAAAACAGGGCAATCTCTTTGGCAGCTTTTGGCTCGTCCGCTTGCTCAAAGCAACATGTTCCGCCGTTCCGCTCATTTGGCAGTGCACCCTGTTAATGGCAGTAGCAGGCGTGATTCAATTTTACCTGACGATTTACAGTAGTTGGGATGGTCCGGTTTTTGCACTGCTGTTTGGCGGGTTCGTCTGGTTGGTAATGTATATCTGCATCGCACACGCAGCATTGTCCTTGCAGGACCTGCGCCGACAGGTCAAAGCATTTTTGGCAGGCGATTATGAGGCAAAGCCAAAGTTTTCGTCTGAGTATCCCGTTATGCGAGAAATCAGCGAGGACATCTGCCGGGTAGGTGATGGCATGAATGCAGCGGTAGAGCAGCGGCTCAAGTCCGAGCGAATGAAAACCGAGCTGATTACCAACGTTTCCCACGATTTGAAAACGCCTTTGACCAGCATCATCAACTATACCGATTTGTTGCAGCATGAGGAATTGCCCCCGCAGGCTGCCGAATATGCAGAAATCATTGCTCGCCAGGGCGAGCGCCTGCATAAGCTGACGGTAGATTTGGTCGAAGCCAGCAAAGCGGCCAGCGGCGTCATGAGCTGCACCAAGGTTCCCACAGACGTAAAAGAGCTGTGCGAACAGGCCATGGGCGAATATACGGAACGGTTGACCGCTGTCGGTCTGATTCCGGTGCTGAATCTGCCGGAAGAAGATTTGGTGGCACAGCTGGACGGTCGGCTGACCTGGCGCATTTTGGATAACCTGCTTTCCAACGCCTGCAAATATGCCCAGCCGGGTACGCGTGTGTATCTGGTTGTGGAGCAGCAGGAGGGCAAGGTATCTCTGACGCTGAAGAACATTTCCCGTGATCCTCTGAACGTCCCGGCGGAAGAATTGATGGAGCGCTTTGTGCGCGGTGACAGCGCACGCAGCAGCGAAGGCAGCGGTCTGGGACTTTCCATCGCACGCAGTTTGGCAGAGCTGCAGGGCGGTACGTTCCAGTTGTATGTCAACGGCGATTTGTTCCAGGCACAGACAACCTTCCCCCTGGGTGAAGCCCAATAAATCAACAGAAAAAGGCACAGGCAAGCTGTACTTCAGCTGCCTGTGCCTTTCTTGTTTTGTTTAATCGGCGGGAACAATCATCAAAACGGCGTGTCCCGGTACGCAGACGGCCTGCTGGTCCTCGACAGAAACCCAGCCGTAGTTTTCGCATACATGGTCGGGGCAGGTGCTGTTGATGAATCGTGCCTGTCTGTCCTGCACCTGAATGGTAACGGTGAGATAGCCGGTGTCTACCGTATAGGTTTCGTCCTTGTCCAGCGGCATGTGCGTGACGGTGTTTTCGTCGCCGTAGGTAAGCTGTACCTGGACGGATTCGGCAGGTTTACGGGTGCGCTGCCAAACCAGCAGCCCCAGAGCCGCAATCAGGATGACTGCGGTAAAAATTACATTAAGGATGGTGCTTTTTTTCATGTAAAAATCTCCTGTTGTCGTGTTGCTCTTAGCATTGTACCATGGATGCAGGCGAAAGAAAAGCCCATACATCGAAAGTTCCAAAACCTTTGGATTGACAGGACGGTAAAAAATCGGTATCCTTGCAGCAGATGAATTTTACACCCGGAAAGGAAACAACAATGAGCTTACTGAAACAGGACTTTGAATGGCTCCACGCCCACCCGGAGCTTTCTTATGAAGAATATGAAACCACCCAGTATATCCGTAGCCGCCTGACCGAAGCAGGCGTAGAAATTCTGCCGTATCCGCTGGAAACCGGCCTGGTCGCGCAGGTGCAGGGTAATGCGGAAGGTCCGGTGGTGGCTTTGCGTGCGGATATTGACGCACTGCTGGTAAAAGAAGAATCCGGCGTACCGTATGCGTCCTGCAACGCAGGTAAAATGCACGCCTGCGGCCATGATTTCCATACGGCGGTTCTGCTGGACGCAGCGCGCAAATTGCAGGCAAAGAAAGACAGCCTGCCCGGTACGGTTCGGCTGATTTTCCAGCCGGGCGAGGAGCGCAGCGACGGTGCGTTGAAGATTCTGGCAACGCCTGCCATGCAGGACGTACAGGCGGTGTTTGCACTGCATACGGCACCCTGGTTCCCGGTTGGCACCATCGGCGTGCGCAACGGTGCGGCAAGCGCTTCGGTTGACCGTTTTGAAATTACCGTCAAAGGGCAGGGCTGCCATGCAGCATCGCCGGAAAAGGGCACAGACCCCATCGTGGCGGCGGCTGCCATCGTCAGCGCGGCACAAACCATTGTGAGTCGCAATGTTTCGCCGGTGCATCCTGCGCTGGTCAGCATTACCCATTTGGAAGCAGGCACGACCTGGAACGTGATTCCGGAAAGTGCCTATCTGGAAGGTACAGTTCGCACCCATTTTGCCGCCGACCGGGAAATGATTCCGCAGCGTTTGGAAGCCATCGCAAAGGGCATAGCAGCAGGCTATGGTGCAACGGCAGAATTTACCTGGCACGCAGGCCCTCCGGCAACCGATAACGACCCGGAGTGGACCGCCTTTGCAGCAGAGGTTGCACGCGAACAGGGCATTACGGTAGAAGAAGATCCGGCCAATATGCTGGGCGAAGATTTCTCCTGGTTCCAGCAGAAAGCACCGGGCGTTTATATCCATGCAGGCGTGGGCCTGACCAAGCCTTTACACAATCCCGGCTTTACCGTGGACGAAGCTTCGCTGGAGCCGGCCGCAGGATATTCGGCTGCACTGGCACAGGCAGCGCTGGAAAAGCTGGCAAAGTAAGGCGATAGCAACAGTTTGCAGGGGGAGCATATATGAATAGCGTTCAGATTCGGCAGGCACGCATCGGTGATGAGAAAATCTTGGCGGATATGCAAACGGCCTCCTGGAAAGATGCTTTTGCGGGAATCCTTTCTCCGGAAAGCTTGGAGAAATACACGGATGTGCAGGCCACAACAGAAATGTATGCGCACGTTTTGCAGGGAAATTTTGCAAATGGCTCCATTCTGTTTGTGGACGAAGCTCCGCACTGTATGGCTTTTTGGAGCCAATGCAGAGAGAATCCTTCCATCAATGCCGCAGAATTGATTTGCATCCACAGCCTGCGCAACAGCTGGGGCAAAGGTTATGGCTCCGCGATGATGGAGCATATTCTCAATGAAATCCAGCAGGCAGGGTATCCTTCGGTTGTTTTATGGGTCTTTGCAGAAAATGTACGGGCCAGAAGGTTTTATGAAAAGCACGGCTTTGTACTTACCGAAAAAACGAAATTCACCTACGATGCCGCCGAAGTCATGTACAGAAAGCAACTGTAAGCGTTTTAAGCTGTGGCAGGGGATATAGTGGATGGTAGCATCTAATCTCATGAAAAAATTCGCCTTGCAGATTGCAATATAAAAAGGAGCGTATCTAAAACGATCCGCTCCTTTTTGTTGACAAAACCCAATCAATCTAAATTCAACGCGCAGAATCATTTCTATATTCTTCCGCAAGCATACTGTAAACGGCAACATCTACAATTCCCTGATTGTTCCGGCCAGAACTGCGTAAGATGCCCTCAAAACACATCCCGCATTTCTTCATAACAGCTCCGGAATGGGGATTGTTCGTATCATGACGTGCCTCCAGCCGATTGATTTTAACATCATCAAACAGGAAAGCTGTTACAGCTCGCAGTGCTTCGCTGGTATATCCTTTGTGCCACCACTTTTTTCCGATGCAGTAGCCAATTTCCGCAGTTTCTGTATTCTTGTCAAATCTTACAACAGAAATCGTTCCGATGGGTTCGCCTAAATCCTTGGGGACAATTGCCCACTGATAAAAGGTATCCGCATCGTACAGTTTCTCCCAATCGCGCAAAATGCAATTTGCTTGTGAAACGTCTGTGTACGCAGGCCATGTCAAAAACTTCGTCACTTCCGGATCGTTTGCCCAGTTAGCGTACATGGCTTTTGCATCCTGGACGGTAAGCCGCCTGAGAAGCAGTCGTTCGGAATGCAGTGTCACCGTACCTTTATGTTCCATTTTTGCTCTCCCTCCGCTTCAGAAAATGAATGATTTTTTGATTGGTTGTAATTGTAGCAGGAACGGAAATGGAAAGCAATCTGTTTTTTGCAAGAAAGATTCCCTTTGAATCTTTACTTGTATTTCTTTTTCAGGAAAATGGCCAGGATTACGCCGACGATCATGCCCACAAAGCCCAGAATACATACAATGCCGCCCAACTGATAGACAAGGTTGTTCTGCAGAACCTCTTGGCCGAATGCCGCGACAATGCCCATGAACATCCGTTTGACCGAAAAACGCGCCAGGCTGCCAATCACGACTGCGCCGACACCGCACAAGGAAATATTAATACCGGCCAGCCAGCCGTATTTTTTCACCAGCTTGCCCAGATAGCCTGGGAGATCATTCTGTGGCGGCTGCGGTTTCGGCGGTGTATCCTGGGGCTTTTCTTCCACGGGATCGGCATCCGACAAAAGCCAGTCTGTGGATACGCCAAAGGCTTCCGCCAACAGCTTCAGTTTGCCGATCTCCGGCTCGGATTCGCCGGTTTCCCATTTGCTTACTGCCTGGCGGGAGACACTCAGTTTTTCCGCCAGAGCTTCCTGGGACAGTCCGTTCTTTTTTCTGCAATAGTAGATTTTTTCGGATAGTTTCATATTGTTTCCTCCCTACTTGATTTGCTTTGTTTCTACTTGGATTTTAGCGAAAAAGTGGTTGCGAAGCAAGCTACCGGCCCTTGCACTTGTGCAACCAATGGTTGCAAAGCGTATTTTTCGGCCTTTTGGGAGCAAAATTGTATCTGAAATAAGATGTCATTGTCGGAATGGGCATAGTTTCCCCGACAAAGAAAAAACCGCAGTCACAAAATCTGTGACTGCGGTTTTCCTTTTATATCAGCCCAACGCGTGGGACTATTTTACTTTGCCGAATACATTCTGATCCAGGGGATCAGCGCAAAAGGGGAGAGAAGCATTACAGCTTCTTGAACTCCTTGTTGATGGTGTTGCCCATGATGTAGCCGTAGACCAGAGCAGCGTCGAAGCCCATGCCGTACTGCTTTGCGTCCTTCTCCTCGATGGAGCCGCAGACGTCGCCAGCTGCGAACAGGCCGGGGATGATCTTCTTGTCTTCGGTCAGGACATGGCAGTCCAGGTCGATTGCCAGACCAGCGGTGGTCAGGTAGAAGGTAGGCTCAACGCGAATTGCCCACAGACCGGTACGGGTCTCGATGTAGGGGCAGTTCTTGCGGCCGAACTCGTCGGGCTCGCCAGCCAGAGCAGCCTTGTTGTTTGCTTCGATAGAAGCAGCCAGATCGGGCAGCTTCAGCTCGTCCATAGCAGCCTCGACAGAGTCATAGTGGACAGCCTCGCCCTTCTCGAACATAGCAACGTAGCCGTTGAAGCCGTAGGACTCGCAGTCGCGAACCTTAGCAGCAGAAGCCTCGTCGAAGATGTAGTAGAAGGTGTCGCCGTTTTCGGGGTTCAGCTTAGCCTTAGCCATGGTGTAGTGGTTATCGGAAATGATGTTGCCGATGTTGTCACCGTTGATGTTAACCATGATGCCAGGCGCAGAGTTGTGGATGAATGCCAGCTCGAACTTGCTCTTGTAGCTGGACAGGAATGCGGGCAGAGGACGGTTCTCGCACTCGACAACGCCGCCTGCTTCCAGGCCCATGCGGATGCCGTCGCCTTCCATGGAGGAAGCGCAGTTGAAGAAGAAGTCAGCGTAGTCTGCGCAGTACTTCTGCAGCATTTCCTTGTTGCGAGCAAAACCGCCGGAAGCCAGGCAGACTGCCTTACCGGTCAGGGTGTACTTTGCGCCGTTGGTGCCTTCAGCGTGGCAGCCAATCACCTTGCCGCTCTCGTCCTTGATCAGGTCGGTAGCGCTGGTGGAGTAGATGATCTTGCCCATGGGGTTGCCATCCTTGTCCTTGAACATACCGATACGGTTGACCAGGAACATCATAGCGTAGCCTGCGCCGCCTTCGTAGCAGCCAGGTGCCAGGTACGGGGTAGAAGCGCCGTACTGAGTGCCGCCTTCGTAATTGCCCAGGCTGTTGAAGCCGATGCCCATGCCGTGCATCCAGTCAACCAGGTCGCCAGCGTACTTGTACTGCTGGGTCATGTAGGGCATTTCGCCGTTGTAGAAGTCAGCACGGTGATACTGGGTGTTGCCCTTCCAGAAGTTCATCATGCCGTCCAGGGTGCCCATGGGAGAAGCTGCGTAGCTGCCGTCAACGTCGAAGTTGCTCTGCAGCTTGGAACCAGCGGTAGCAACGCCACCGTAGGTCATGGACATAGAACCACCGGGAATGTCGCGCTTCTCAACCAGGATAACGGTCTTGCCTTCTTCCAGCAGACGAGCAGCTGCAACCAGGCCGGAAGTACCTGCACCGACAATGATAACGTCAGCGCTTTCCTCGATCACTTCGTTAGAAGTTTCGGGCTTGATCTCTGCGGAGAAATCGTCCACATTGTAGCCGGACTGCTTGATTGCTTCCTTAACAGCGCTCTTGATAGCCAGAGAAGTGACAGAGCTGCCGCGCAGGTTGGGAACGTTCACGCTCTGGTACTTGACGATTGCTGCGGGGATACGGGTGCAGGCAAAGTTGCCGATGCCGATGGTTTCCTCGTGGCTCAGCACTTCGCAAGCTGCGATGGTGCCATTCATCATGGTGGTAGCAACGTGGATCATGCCCTCGTGGCCAATAGCAGAGGTGACGTACTTGCCGTCAACAGGAGAAGAAGGAATAGCAGCTTCCTGCTTGTCGGAGGAAGCGGTGCTGCCGGAAGCAGCAACGGAAGAAGTGCCAGCAGCGCTGTCAGCGGTGCCGCATGCGGTCAGCAGGCTTGCAGCAGCGATACCAGCGGTACCAACAGCAGCGCCCTTCATAAAGTCACGACGAGAAATCTTGCTCATAGGAGTGTCCTTTCTTTCATATAAACGCATAGGATAATGTTTCAGTTGCACAATTGTCTTTTTTTCGACAATGCCGTGTGCATTCATCATACACGAAAGAAACGCGTTTGTGAAATCGAAAAAAGCAGTTGATTTATAAAGTTATTTTATAAACGAAATATCTGTACGATAGACAGACTTTTTGCTATAATAAAGAAACACGAAACCACAGGAAAGAGGATGCTGAAAAAATGACGATTCATCAATTGCGATGCTTTATTGCCGTTGCCGAAGAACTGAATTTCAGCGTGGCGGCAGAGCGCCTGTTTACGACCCAGCCATCGATTACTTATCAAATCAGTGCATTAGAAAAAGAAACGGGGCTGCATCTGTTTGAACGTACAACCCGCCGCACCAAGTTGACGCCGGCAGGCAATGCATTCTATCAGGATATCAAACACATCCCGGATTATTACGAGGCGTCTGTACAAAAAGCAAAAATCATCCAAACCACAGGCAACTCTCGCCTGGTGGTGGGCCTGCGCAAACTGTTCGATTATGAGTCCACAGCAAAGACCATTATCCAATTCCAGAAACGCAATCCCCATGTGGTGGTGGACATCCTTCCACAGGATAATTACCGCCCGCTGGACGAGCTGCGGTCTGGTAAGCTGGATGTTGGATTTTTCTATGATATTGAACATACCAATGCGCCGGATATTGCGTTTTATCCCATTTTTACGCTGCCGTACCATGTGTGGATGCACCCGGATCATCCGCTGGCGAAAAAGACAGAACTGCATCTGACGGATTTGAAAGGCCAGCAGGTCGTTACATCAGATTCGTTCGAGAGCTATCTGTACGCTTGCCGTGGCCCTTCGGTCAAAGAGCTGCTGGATGTGGGGGCGGACGTGAGCCGCTCGGTGCCCAGCATGGAAGGCGCACTGGTACAGATTCAGATGAATACCGGCATTGCCATTATACCTTGTTTGGAAAATGCAGGTATTCCGGGAATCCGCCGCATAAAACTGGTGGACTATGCGCCCATGCAGGTAGAAATCGGTTTTATGCGAAACAACGACCGTATGGAGGTGCAGAGCTTCGTGGATATCTCCAAAGAATACTACGATAACCTGCAAAGTGAAAGAAAAGTGTAAGAACCTTTGCAAAGGGTTCAAATGCCGATAAAAATTTGTACATATTTTTCCGGTATACTATGGTCATTGAAGATCCATTGCAACAAAACATTTGCAAGCGGCAAGCGCCGCAACTTCATATCTTACTGACCGTGCTCCTGTGACAGGCCATTCGGCAAAGGAGACGGCAGACAACCAACAATCTCCTGTACCCGCAGGAGTTTCCATAGGAAGCCGGTTTTTTCTCCTCCTTTCTCTCCGGCGCATTCCGATAACGCAAAAAATCCCCTGCTGCATATGCGGCAGGGGATTTTTGCGTGGATATCTTTGGCACAGCGTGATATTATATATAAGGAAGGTGGAGAGACCACCTCTTTCGATTGATTTTTCTTTGGCAGCGTGTTACAATGCAGCCCGGAAGAGTCTATTCGAAAACTATCAGGAAGAGGAAAACGACATGGTAAATTATCTGACACAAATCATGGATGGAAGCCGTATTAACATACTGGCAGCCCTGGTCAGCTTTGGTCTGACATTTTTAGTGATTGAACTGTTCCGCAGCAAGCTGCCGCAGGACCATGGCCGTCAGTTCGCGGTCAACGGCGCACTGTCTAAGGGCAAAGCCCGCGGCGCAGGTCTGCTGTTTGTATTGTGCATGGCATTGTGTGCAATGGCTTTTACGCCGTTCTCGGTCGAGCTTTTGATTTATATG
Source organism: Faecalibacterium sp. (assembly GCA_020025795.1). Classification (GTDB taxonomy): domain Bacteria; phylum Bacillota; class Clostridia; order Oscillospirales; family Ruminococcaceae; genus Faecalibacterium. The sequence continues at coordinate 25,978 of JAHHRK010000008.1, forward strand.
CTGTTGCTGATTGCTTCGATGCTCAGCGGCTATCTGGACGATGCTTCGGATAAGCCCTGGAATGAGTATAAAAAGGGCCTGATTGATTTTATTATCGCTGTTGTGGCAGGTACCACTTACCTGTACTTCAACGGAACAAGCGTTCACTTCCTGGCTTGGAGCTTTGAACTGCCTTACATGGTCTACCTGGTGCTGGCAATTATCCTGATCTGGGTAGCAATCAACGTGGTCAACTGCACCGACGGTGTGGATGGCTTGTCTGGTGTGATGTCGCTGATTACGATGGGCACCTTCCTGCTGGCTTTCCGCGAGGAGCTTGGCTCCTTTGGTACCGTTGTAGTGGTGGTTATGGCATCGGTTGGCGCTTACCTGTGGCGCAATGCATCGCCTTCTTCTGTCATGATGGGCGATGCAGGCAGCCGTGCACTGGGCTTCTTTGTGGCATTGCTTTCCATGAAGAGCGGCCATCCCTTTGCCTTTGTTCTGGCTGCACTGGTGTTCATTCTGGACGGCGGTCTGGGCATTCTGAAAATCAGCCTGAAGCGTTTCTTGAAGATTTGGATTCTGAAGAATGTGCGCACCCCGCTGCATGACCATGCACGCAAGAACTGCGGCTGGTCCGATGCACAGGTTGTGATTCGTTTTGCTTTGCTGCAGGTTCTGGTAAGCGCAGTGCTGCTGCTGTTGACCGGCTGCTGAAATCATTGAAAAAATCCCGCTGTGCTCTAGGCATGGCGGGATTTTTTATAGTTTAATCTTTTTTGCCGTAAACCCGGAAAAGGGTAATCAGCAGATTACTCACCAGCATAAGGATCACATACAAAGTCAGAATCTTGTGCAGAGTGGGCGTTACATCCAGCAGCCCGGATATATTTTCTGTCCGGACAAAATCAAAGGTTGCAGCGTGGCAGAAATATGCCGTCAATGCAGTGAACGAAACGGCCAGCATGGGCAGGCATTGTGCCAACCGACTGTTGCTGCGCGCAGCGGTGAAATTGCCAATGGTACAAAGAACACTTGCAATGCCAAAACCAATTACAAACAGCATGAGAAACAACTCCTTTTCAATGGGCTTGTTACAGATATCTGTGTTGCCGGTAAGGCGATTATAGCACGAGAAATATTCTAAATCAAGCTATAATTTCCGTTTAACAATAAAAAAGTACCGTTATAGGCAATGAAATATTGCCAAATAAAAAGACCAATGCAGCCGAAAGCAGCCGCATTGGTCTTTTCGCTTTTATAGTAAGGAGATAACGTAAATCTGGCAGGGGTTCCATTCGCTCCAGGGGGAAAACACTTCAAACGCTTTGAAGCCCAAACTGAGGTAAACCGGATTGGTTGCGTCATGCTTCAGGTAACGGCCTGTTTGCACTGTTTTCTCCAAATGCGTTGTTTAGAATGGCTGGTTTGCCTTATTTTTCTTCGTCATCATCTTTGGGCTGGGGCTTCAGGTGTCCCAACAGGAAAAACAGGACCAGTCCAACCACGATCAAAAGCGCAGGCAGCAGTTTGTCTGTCCAGCTGGACACAAAAGAGGACGTGACAAAAATGGCTGTGGGGCCATCTGCGCCGCCAATCGCAGCCGTAATGTTGGACTCCATTACATGCAGCCGATACAGTAGCGCAAGGCCGATTGCGGCCATAGCAAGTCCGGCAAAGCGCCAGGGACTTTTCCGATAGGCGAATTCTGCCATTTCCGCATTTAGGCTGTCCGCCACCTGTTTTGGAGTACCCATATCTGCCATGATATCCTCGTAGCTCTCGCCGGCTTCGTGGCGTGCGCAAACGCCGGTTACAAGGTCCAGCATGACCTGTGATTTTACTTTGAACGGCAGATGCAGGTGCCATTCGATACGGTTCATATAGCGCTTGATGGGCGGCAGGAAGCGAACCTCCTGACCTTTGTAATTAAATTTCATGTGGTTCCTCCTGATTCAAAATGTAAGCAACGTCGGCCTGGAATGTCTCCCAGATCTCTTTTTGACGCGCCAGGCGCTCGATTCCAGCCGGGGTGATGCTGTATACCTTTTTGGGTGCTGCGCGTCCGCTGCCGGTCTGCCAGCCAGATTCCAGCAGCTTTTCTTCTTCCAGACGGTACAGGATAGGGTAGAGGGTGCCTTCCTTTACGCCGAGCGTACCGCCCGGCACGTTGGAAAGGCGTGTCAGCAGCTCATAACCATAATTGGGTTGTTGGCTGAGCAGCTCCAGTACCAGCATTTCCATTACGCCTTTTTTGATTTGCCGCGCGAAGCGGTCTTCCTGCATGGGCACAATTGATACCTCTCTTTCCTTAGTATTTAGGATTCCTAAATATAAAATAGCACGGTGTGCAGTAGTTGTCAATAGAGATTCCAAACGGCAGGCGATTGAGATGAAACAAAAAAGACCACATCCAAATGGGTACGCCCAGTAAGGAAGTGATTTAGAAAATGCCGAAAACAAAAACGGAGTGTATCGAAATTCGACACACTCCGTTTCTTGTTATATAACTGCCCGATAAAACTGGAATATACGTAACAGATTTATTCAATAAACAAAAATTGCTTTAAAGAATAACGATGGCAATCGTTCGCATATTCATCACTTAATATCGATCCAAATTCCTTCGTCACGAATTATGGCATTTTCCATAGAACGGTAGAATCGCTGCGCCCCTTCGTTGGAATCAATCAGTCCAATCAAGGTGACCACACCATGCTGTTTCAACTCTCTTTGAAGCCCTTCCATAAGTGCCAGTGCCACACCTTTATGACGATAACTCTTAATGACGCAAATCCAGTCCAGATATGCTTTAACAGAGCCATCAAAATGGCTATAAA
>JAHHRK010000080.1 GCA_020025795.1 Faecalibacterium sp.
GGACGGGTGAGATGATCGACGGCGATGCCTGCGTGGAAGGAAAACTGGAATGGGTACCTAAATCCGCTGTTTATTCGCTGCCCATCTGGCAGGGAGATAAAATCTTTTTGCATCTGCTGGAAAATCGCCCGGCGTTCTTTTCGCTGAAGCTGGTGTATCATGGCGAAGAACTGGTGCAGGCCGTGCTGGACGGAAAACAAATCGAACTGTAATATTTTTCCACAGGAAACGGATTCTCGGTGGAAAATACAGACGAAAGCATTCCAATAAAAAAATAGCAGTCGGTATGATTTTATACCGACTGCTATTTTCATTTGTTTTATAACTTGAAGTGTTTGCGTGTTAGCAATAGAAACCGGGGCAATAGAAGAATCGGGGGAAGAATCCAGGACCAAAGCAACAGTTGCACAACAGATTCAACATCAGCAAACGGAAACAGAAATTTCCGCTGCCGGAGCTGCCGCCGTATTCGTGGCTGCGCTGCTGATATGCACCGGCAGGACCTTGCATCCGATTATACAGGGTGCGATATTCTACATTTTGCGGGTCCATCTGGCAGGCACGGCGTGCATCGTTCATGGCATCCACCTGACGGCCCAGACCCTGGTTTGCCAAAGCGGACAGATAATACCAGCGGGCATTGCGGTCCTGGATTTCATCCAGTACACGGCGAGCCTCGGGATAGCGGTGGTTGGCAATAAAATTGCGTGCTGCCTGCATTTGCGGGGTATCGGTGCCCTGGTAGCTGCTCTGGCCGCCGTAATAGCTGTTTTGCTGGTTGTAGTAGCCGCCGCCGAAAAAGTCGTTAAATCCAAAAGGATCGGCATTCTGGCCGTAGCCCTGCTGATAACCCTGACTGTAACCGTAGGGATTATAGCCGCTCTGAGCCTGCTGCGCCTGACCGCCTTTCATGATGGTGTCATAGGCTTCCTGCACCTGCTTGAAGTGTTCTTCGGCGGTGGGGTCGTTGGGGTTCAGGTCCGGATGCCAGCGCTTGCACTGAGCGCGATATGCTTTTTTAATTTCGTCATCGCTGGCGCCGCGGGAGATCCCAAGCACCTGATAGGGGTCGTTCATGTGTTTCCTCGTCTCTATTAAAATCTATAAAAAGAATGGCGAATGGTCAGATATTGCTATTTTACGGGAAATAATGGAAAAAATCAATCCTGATTCGGATGGCTGCTGTCCGTATCTTCTTTTTCGGATTCTTCCTGCTGTGCAGGGAACGGCCAGCGACTCCATACGCCGGAATACAAAATGTTACGCAGAATATCGCCGTCTGCGACACAAGGCAACACTTCAAAGGCGGCAGTACACTGTGCCATCATGCCTTGCAGACTTTCCTGCAAAGCTTCTTTCCAGTCGGGGGCTTCGCTGTATTGATACAGCGGATTGTAGTGGTGTTTTTTCTGGTCCTTTTCCAAATCGTCGGCTGCATCCAGAAGATAAATGAACTGACCCAGCGTCATGCCGATGGTTTCCAGTTCACGGCTCCAGTGGTCCTGCTTGTACAAAAACAACGCAGCCATCAACCGCCCAAAGCAAGCGGATACCACGTCCGGCTGCTGGCAGTTTTCGGCTTCCAGCCGATTCAGCTCTGCAAGTTCGGTGCGAATCGCCTCGCACTGCATAGGCCAGCGGCGACGAATTTCCGGCAGACGCTTTTCCAGCAGAGCCATCAGGGTCCGCCCGACAAGGCTGCGGTCGTCCTGCCATTTATCTTGGGCACTGTAATAGTGCAGCGCAACGGACATATCCGCACAGTAATCGGTGGGGGTGGCGCTGCGCCAGGCCTGCGGCTTAAACGGGTGTGCAGGACAGCGATTCAGGCCGGATTGCTCCGGCACCTCATCTTCGTATAGGCTGCACAATAAAATATCCAGAAAGGTCAAATCATAGCTCAGGGTCATGCGGCCGCGCAGGCCGTGCAGTTCGCCCAGGCGGCGGCACAGGCCGCAGTAGCTTTGCCGATACCGGTCAAAGGCAGGCTGCGCCAACGCTTTCTGGTTTACAAGGACATAGCCAAACATAGGTTCTTCCGCCTTTTAACTCTTCTTTACAAACTGTGTGCCGCACTTGGGGCAGGTGATCTGAATCCGGCCACGGCCGCGGGGAACACGTAACTTCTGGTGGCACTGGGGGCAGCGGTAATAGTGGTACAGCTTACGGTTGTTCCACTGCGCCTTCTGCTGGCGGCGCCAGGAGGCAAAATTGTTTTTCATGGTGTAGAACTTGTAGTTCTCTGCGGTACGGGCCGGAATGTTTCGGCTGAACATCCGGAAATACTGATAAATCAGCAAGCCGATGCCCAGCCAGTACAAAATCCAAAGATGGGTAAACATGGCCAGCACCAGCAGAGCCAGGCTGACAATGGATAAAAACTGGTTCAGCGAGTCGGTGCCATAGCGGCCGACCATGAAGCGACGAATTCTTTCTCTCATATGGATCGTTACACTCACTTTCACAAAGGGGAGTTCCCAGAAGGATTAAAGATTACATGCTTATTATTTCAGGAAAGTATTGCAATTTTTTGAACAAACGAAAAAACCAATATAAATTGTTGTGCATCTAAAGTTTTTTGCATATTGAAAGAGTGCCGCACGGTAGCTTTAATAGGGTATAAATGCACGATAGCAGACGAAAATGTATACGGAAACAATAAGAACAGATTGTTAAATTATCTACATTCCAGCGAAGGATATTGTGCATATTTCCTTTTTGCGTTATACTGAGGGCATCACAAAAACCGCGTGTAACGGATAGGGAGGGCTGCCATGAAAGATTGGATGGATGCGATGGAAAATCTTGTATGGCTGACGCAGCTGGGCGTATCTGTTTTGGTACCGCCTGTTTGCCTAACCTGGCTTTGCAGCTGGCTGGTCAACACGAAAGGCGCGCCGCTGTGGCTGTATGCAATTTTTATTCCGCTGGGGCTTGCCTGCGGCGGTATGAGTTTTTGGAATTTCTGCAAAATGGTAATGCAGAAGGCCAAACGCCGAAAAGATGAAAAACAACAATTCTATTTTAACAAACACAGCTGAATTGTACAGCTAAATGGAGGAAAAAATGAAACTCCAACCCGAATCCAAACAAGAAATGAAACGCATGACCGCTGGCGTATCGTTATGCACGGCGATTATGTTTGTTTTATTTGCTGCACTGCACATGGTAAACTTCGCTCCGTTCGACTATCGGGTCGTGCTGGGCGGACTGTGCGGCAGTGCAGTGGCACTGATTAACTTCCGCGGCATTTGCGTCATGACGCAAAAGGCCGTGGCAGAGCAGGATGAAAAACGCCGCAAGATGCTGATCCAGCTTTCGTACAATCGTCGAATGCTGATGCAGGTAGCGTGGATCATCATTGTAATTTTAGTGCCGCATTTCCAGCTGGTGGCCGGTATCGCGCCGCTGGCATTCCCCCGTTTAACAATCTATTACCTGCAAATAACTGGGCAATTCCGCAAGGAAACACCGAAAGGCGAACAGACCGAAGAAATCACTGTTGATGAAACGATCGAGCCGGTCGGTGAGCTTGTGGTTGAGCACGAGGAAGAAGGAGGTGAAAGCAAAGAATGGAAGTAACACTGAATGGTGCAAAGATCCTGTATGTGATCCATAATGTACCGCTTTTGGGTGAATTGAAAATCACGCAGACACTGGTAGTTACCTGGATCGTTATGGGCATCACTGCTGTTTTGGCCTGGTGGCTGGGACACAACCTGAAGGTGGACCATATCTCGAAGCGGCAGGCTGCCGCAGAGTTGATCGTAAGCAAGCTGAACGGCTTTGTGCGCGGCAACATGGGCCCTAATTTCGATCGTTATATCCCGCTGGTGGGCGCGATTTTTTCCTTGAGCGTCATCTGTAACCTGATCAGTGTATTCGGCATCTGGAGCCCTACTGCGGATTTGAATACCGAGCTGGCCTGGGCTGTGGTCGTATTCGTATTGATTACCTACCACAAAATCACGTCTGGCGGTATCCTGAACTACCTGAAGGGCTTCCTGGAACCACTGTTTATTCTGGCACCTATCAATGTGATGAGCGAATGTTTTACCCCTGTTAGTATGTCGTTCCGTCACTTCGGTAATATCCTGTCCGGTACCGTTATTTCCACACTGATCTACGCAGCACTGACCGCGGCAACCGGCGCGCTGTTCGGCGCACTGGGTTCCAACCTGGTTTTGGCTGCGGCTTTCGTTGTGGTAGGTGCGCTGCTGGCAGCACGCGGTTTCAAAAAGCGCAAGCTGGTCTTTAAGATCGCGGGCGGTGCAGTTGCAGCGATGGGCGTTTTGTCTGCGCTGAGCCAGCTGCCAGGTATTGGCGGATTTATTACGGCAATCCCCTGGCTGGACATCGGTGTACCCGCAATTACCGGTCTGTATTTTGACTGGTTCGGCGGATGCATCCAGGCATTTATTTTCTGTACCCTGACAACATTGTTCATTAAGCAAGCTGCCGGCGACGACGCATAACGCGCGGCCGGTTCACTAAAAAATGAAAACATTTTTGGAGGATAATTATTATGACTGATTTTCAGCTTTTGGCACGTGGTATCGCTCTGGCAGGCTGCGGCATCGGCGCAGGCCTGGCTCTGATTGCAGGTATTGGCCCCGGTATCGGTGAAGGCAACTGTGCAGCAGCTGCTTGTGAGGCCGTCGGCCGCCAGCCCGAGTGCAAGGGCGAAGTTACCAGCACCATGATTCTGGGTATCGCACTGTCTGAGACCACCGGTATTTACGGCTTCGTTACGGGCCTGCTGCTGATCTTCCTGGCTCCCGGTATGTTCATGAAGTTCCTGGGCTAATTCGCTCCTGACAGAAGAAACGAAAGACAGGAGGATAGTACACATGGAGTTGTATCAGGCGTTGATCACGGTCGATCCGGGCGTATTTCTTGTCCAGATCTGCAACCTGATGATTCAGCTTTTGATCCTGAAAAAATTCCTGTTGGAGCCTGTAAAGAAAGTTCTGGACGAGCGCAAGGCACTGGCGGATGCACAAATCGCTGATGCCGAAAAGGCAAACCAGGATGCACAGGCAATGAAGGCAGAATACGAGCAGAGCCTGGCCAGCGCAAAAGCTGAGGCAAACGGCATCGTTGCTGCTGCCCAGAAGACCGCTGCTGCACGCAGCGAGGCTATTGTGGGCGAAGCACGCGCCGCAGCGGCTCAGCTGAAGGAAAAGGCACAGGAAGACATCGCTCTGGAAAAGAAGAAAGCGATCAATGAGGTCAAGGACGAGATCGGCAACATGGCTATGGATATTGCAACCAAGGTTGTGGAGCGCGAGATCGACCAGAAGGACCATCAGGCTCTGATCGATGAATTCATCAAGAACGTGGGTGAAACATCATGACCGAAACGGCCAAGCGTTATGGCGGAAGTCTGTATGACTTAGCCGCCGAGGAGGGCCTGGAGCAGGCCATTCTGGAAGATGTGGAGGGCTGCGCCAAAATTATGGCGGAAAACCCGGATTATCTGCATCTGCTCAGTATGCCGAACCTGCCCAAAAAGGAGCGCTGCGGCTTAATTGACGAGGCGTTTTCCGGCCAGGTCCACCCTTATGTGGTCAATTTTATGAAGATCCTGTGCGAAAACGGCACGCTGCGTGAGCTGCGTGGCTGCGCACAGGAATATCGGCTGCGCTATAACCAGGCGCACGGTATTCTGGAGGCAACGGCAGTTTCGGCTGTCGCACTGACCGAAGAAAACCGTGCAAAGCTGGAAGCAAAGCTGTGTGCCCTGACAGGCAAGACCGTTCAGCTCAAGACGAAGGTGGACCCCAGCGTGCTGGGCGGCATTCGCCTGGATATGGACGGCACCCGCATGGACGGCACGGTCCAGAATCGTCTGGATACGCTGCGCCGCAGTATTTCCGATGCGGTTTTGTAAAAACATGAAAATTAAAATCTTTAGAATTGAGTGGTGAAAACACAAAGATGCAACTGAAACCTGAAGAGATCTCCAAGATCATTCGTGCGCAGATCAAGCACTACGGCAACGCTATCGAGCAGAACGAAACGGGTTCGGTCATCCTGGTGGGTGACGGCATTGCAAGGGCCAGCGGCCTGGATAAGTGTATGGCCGGCGAGCTGGTTCAGTTTGAGAACGGCGAGTACGGTATGGCGCAGAATCTGGAGGAAAACTCCGTTTCTATCGTTCTGCTGGGTACCGATGAAGGTATCAAGGAAGGCAGTATCGTAAAGCGCACCGGCAAGGTCGTTTCCGTCCCTGTGGGCGAAAATCTGATCGGCCGTGTCGTAAATGCACTGGGCCAGCCCATCGACGGCAAGGGCCCCATCGAAACCAGCGAGTTCCGTCCCATCGAGACCAAGGCACCCGGCATCATCGAGCGCCAGCCGGTCAAGCAGCCTCTGCAGACCGGTATCAAGGCAATTGACTCTATGATTCCCATCGGCCGCGGCCAGCGTGAGCTGATTATCGGCGACCGCCAGACCGGTAAGACGGTTATCGCAACCGATACCATTTTGAACCAGAAGGGCAAGGATGTCATCTGCATTTACGTTGCAATCGGTCAGAAGCGTTCTACCGTTGCAAACCTGGTGCAGACCCTGGAAGCAGGCGGCGCAATGGATTACACCATTGTTGTTTCCGCAACTGCATCCGAAATGGCACCTTTGCAGTATATCGCTCCCTACGCAGGCTGCGCTATGGGCGAATACTTCATGCACAAGGGCAAGCATGTGCTGGTGGTCTACGATGACCTGTCCAAGCATGCTGTGGCTTACCGTGCACTGTCTCTGCTGATTCGTCGTCCCCCGGGACGTGAAGCATACCCCGGCGACGTCTTCTACCTGCACTCCCGTTTGCTGGAGCGTGCAGCAAAGCTGAGCGACGAGCTGGGCGGCGGCAGCCTGACGGCTCTGCCCATCATTGA
>JAHHRK010000081.1 GCA_020025795.1 Faecalibacterium sp.
CCCAGCACCGTTTTTACGCCCAAGCGCTCTTTGACCATACGCACGGCTTTCAAAGTTTCCACTACTGCTTCCTGCTGAGCGCTGGCAGTCAATGTCAGGCAGTCGATGAACACATCCGTGCGCGGAATACCGGCATGCTCTGCTGCACGCACGATTTTTTCTGCCAGCGCAAAGCGCTGCTCTGCCAATGGCGGAATGCCAGATTCATCCAAGGTCAAACCAACAACCGCCGCACCGTACTTTTTGCAAATCGGCAAAATGCGGTTCAAAACAGCTTGTTCTGCATTGACTGAATTGACGATAGCTTTACCATTGTAAACGCGCAAACCGGCTTCCAGAACGTCTGCACGCGTAGAGTCCAGCTGCAAAGGCAAATCGCATACGCTCTGCACCGCTTTGACCGCACGAACCATCATTTCTTTTTCGTCGATGCCGGGCAGACCCACATTCACGTCCAGAATCTCTGCGCCTGCTGCGGCCTGCTCGGTGGCCTGCGTCAGGATATAATCCATGTCACCGTTATGCAAGGCTTCTTTGAAACGCTTTTTGCCAGTCGGATTGATGCGTTCGCCAATGACACGCACGGTATCGATATTCACCGTCCGGGTAGGCGTGCAAACCGCGCTGTAATGAGGCCGATTATACCGCATCGGCGTCATCTTGCTGAATACCGTATGCAGCTGTGCAATATATTCCGGTGTCGTGCCGCAGCAGCCGCCCACCGCAGAAATGCCCAATTTCCGATAAGCAGTCAACGCTTTGCAGAACTGTTCCGGGTCAATATCATAGGTTCCGGTGGCAGGGTCTGGCAAGCCCGCATTGGGCTTAATGAACACCGGCAAACGTGTTGCTTTGCACAGCCTTTCTGCTAACGGATAAATTTCCGCCGGGCCAAGTGAGCAGTTGATGCCTACGCCATCTACGCCCATGCCTTCAGCCAACATCGCCAGCGCTTCTACCGTACAGCCTGTAAAGGTACGACCACCGGCTTCAAAGGTCATAGAGGTCAGCACTGGCAGCGGCGTATTTTCCTTTGCAGCCAAAATGGCAGCTTTCAGCTCATACAGGTCGGTCATGGTTTCCAACAGAATGGCGTCTGCGCCAGCCTGCCAGCCAGTGACCATAACCTGACGGAAGATTTCATAGGCTTCTTCAAGTTTTAATGCACCTGCCGGCTCCAACAGCTCGCCAATAGGGCCTACGTCCAGCATTACCCGTGCCTTTGTACCAGCAGCAGCTTGCTTTGCTGCTGCAATGCCTGCTGTAACCACCTGCTCGACAGTATAGCCGCAGCCTGCCAGCTTTTTGGCATTTGCGCCAAAGGTATTCGAAGCAATCAGGTCACTGCCTGCTTCGATATAGGCGCGATGCACGCCCTGTACGATTTCCGGATGGGTAATGGATACCAAGTCCGGTCTTTCGCCCAGCTTCAGCCCGCTTTTTTGCAGCATCGTGCCCATTGCGCCGTCCAGCAGAAGGATTCGGCTTTCCTCAAATATGTTATTCACAAGTCTTTCCCTCCTTACGATAGCTGCACTTGTCCCGCAAGGTGCAGTGTGCGCAGCCGGCACGTTTGCCTGTCACCGGATGCTCAGCCACGCCCAAAATGGCTGTGATGCTTTTTCGCGGCACCATCAGATGGGACGGCGTAGCGCACAGCCCAATTTTCCGCGGCGCATCCAGCAGTCGCACCAAATCATTCTGTACCGCAATCGGCCAATCGCCGTAACCGGGCGAAAAACGCCCCGTCAAAAATCTGCCCTGCGCCTGTACTTGCGTGCGCAGGGTTTGTTCTGCCTGTTCTGCAACCGCTTCTGCCAACACAGATGCCAGCGCATCCAGCACAACTGCATAGGCCATATCACACGCGCAAGCCACGCGCGAAGCGGTATCCACACCGGCACCCAGAGTACAGCCCAATAAAATACAGCCGTTACACCCTGCCAGATGCTTTTGGATATCTTCGCCGCTGCAATACTCTGCCAGCGACGACCGATCTGCATACAGCGTCACCGCCCGTGGCTGCGCTACTGCACGCAGCTCCTGTTCAGCCTTGTCCAAAAGCTGCTGGGTGGCTGCGTCCGCATCACCGTGAATACCCAGATACCGCAGCGCCTGCTGTCGGTCAATCTGGTTTGGCAGTGTCAATTCCATCGTGATGCCTCCTTTAGAGCAAGTCGCGAATGCCCTCATACACACGCTGTGCAACGCGCTCGTTGTTCATGGCATACAAATGGATACCGTCCGCACCGCCATTGATCAAATCCCGAATCTGCTCGACTGCATATTCAATGCCTGCATCAAACAGTGCCTGTTCATCATGATCGTACTTGGCAATCATTTTCGTAAACTGCGGCGGCAGACTGGCCGAACTGAGCGCCACAGTACGCTGAATCTGGCGCTTATTTACGATCGGCATGATACCTGCCTGCACCGGCAGCGAAATGCCGGCCTTGCGCGTCAAGTTCAAAAAGCGATAATAGCTGATGTTATCAAAAAACAGCTGTGTAATCAAATGTGTTACACCGGCTTCTACTTTATAATGCAGGTTGTCCACATCCGCTTTCAGGCTGGAGCTTTCCACGTGGCCTTCCGGGTAGCAAGCTCCTGCTACGCCAAAATCGCCTGTCTGGGTAATGGTGCGCGCCAAATCGCTGGCGTGCACAAAATCCATCTGACGGGGAATCTCCGGATTAATGTCACCGCGCAGTGCCAAAATATTTTCTACATTTTCGGCTTTCAAGGTAGCCAGAGTCTGCTCCACCTGCTCTTTGGTTGCATTCACGCAGGTCAGATGGGCCAGCGATTCGATATGCAAATCATTTTTGATATGCGCCGCAATCGTTCCGGTTGCATCGCTGGCCTTGCCACCGCCTGCGCCATATGTCACGCTGATATAATCCGGGTTTAGTTTGCTTAAACTTTCCAATGTAGGATACAGAGATTCTACGGTAGCGCCAACCTTTTTCGGCGGAAAGACCTCGATAGAAAATACGCAGGATTTTTCTTTGAATTTGTCACTGATCCGCATGACCGCGTGCTCCTTTTCCGACGCAGTCACACTGCATCTGTCCAATTCGTTGATATTTTATTTATTATAGAAGAGGCACCTGCAGATGTAAATTGCTTTTCTGCACTAAAGTGATAGAGAATCCATTCTTTTTTTCTCCTCGACAAAACCAAATCCCACCGCCGTCTACCTTTTAGGCGCATAAAAAAACCGCTGATCTGTACCATCAGCGGTTTTTATTATTCTGCTGCCGCATTGGAAACGGCTTCAGCCACCACATCTCGCCAGTTTTCCAGTGGAATGGAATTTTCATATAGAAATTGCAGCAAATCGTGGGCTGTTTGTTCCGGGCAGCGCAGTAAAAGCGCTTCGCTCTGCCTGCTTGTTTTCGTACGCGTTTCCAGCTCTAAACGCCAGGCATCGTCTTGCCGGCGCATTCTATAAGAAAGCTGGTGTGCATTCTGCAACCCCTCTAGTGCAGAAAATGTACGAATATACTCGGTCCGCTGTTCCATGATACAGGTACTCCTCCCTTTCATTTCCATTGTACCGCCGCTTTTCCACACGTGCAACCGAAATTATTTGTCAAAAAGAGCTTGAATTCCTTGCATTTTTTCTATCTCCGACCTGCTTTGCTTTGTTTTGCACTTTCTCTCGCCGCTCTGTCGAAATTTTCTACCGGCTTTTGCCACTTAAATCAAGATGCCGCCGCAATGGTCCACTTCATGCTGGATGATTTGTGCCGTCCAGCCTGTGAAAGTCTTGTATCTCGTTTGCAAATTTTCTGTCTGGTATTGCACCTTAATGGTTTTCCAGCGTTTCGTTTTGCGCGGTCCGCCCAAAAGGGACAAGCAGCTTTCCTCTGTTTCATAGCTGCCAGATTTTTTGATGATTTCCGGGTTGAACATCACCATATAGGTGCCATCGTTATCAAATGCAATAATACTTTTGTTCACACCGATCATATTGGCTGCCATACCCACACATTCTTCTTCGTGTGCGATCAACGTATCCAGCAGATCCTGTGCTACCGACAAATCTTCCTGTGTAGCAGGTTCGGCTTTGCGCTGCAAAAACATCGGATCATGCATCAGTTCTCTTACCATAGTATCTTCCTTTTTTTGTTTTTTCTTTAGTATACGGACACTTCAAACCAAGTGCAAGCCATTTGCGCAGTAAAAGAGGAGCCAGTCTCCCAGCTCCTCTTTGGTATATCATACAGATTGACGCTCTCTTATTTTTTCTTCGTAGTCCTTCAGGCTGTCCAGCGCTTCCTTTGCCAAAGGAACCAGTGCCAGCAGGTTGAACACCGTCATCAGACCAACACCTACATCGCCCAAATCCCATACGAAGGTGTACGCCGCCATGCAGCCTACAAACAGCATGACCAGTGCCAGCACCTTGTACAACGTCTGCCAAACCCACTTATCGCCAAACAGGTATGCCACGTTCGAGCGCGCATAGAACAGGATGCCAACAAAGGTGGAAAAGCTAAACAGCAGCAGCGTAACCGCAATAAAAATTACGCCGAATGTACCAAAATGGTGGTTCATCGCAGCCTGCAACAGATCCATACCGCTCAGACCTGCAATCACTTCTTCCGGAGCCAGCAGCATAATCATTGCCGAGCAGCTGCAAATCACAATGGTATCAATGAACACACCAAATGCCTGCAACAGACCTTCTTTTGCCGGATGGTCAATGGTTGCAGCAGCTGCTGCGCAGGGTGCCGAACCGGAGCCAGCTTCGTTGGAGAACAAGCCGCGCTTGACGCCGTTCATGATTACTGCGCCCAAACCGCCTGCAACCACCTGCTTCATACCGAAAGCCTCTTCAAAAATCATGCGGAACACATGGGGCAGCTCTGTAATATTCATTGCAATGATCACCAGCGTTGCCGCAAAGAAGCAGCCTGCCATAATGGGAACCACCACATCCAGTACTTTCACCGTGGCGTGCTTGCGCAGTACAATCACCGCACAAACGCCTACCAAAACGATTGCCGTGTATAGCGGCGGGATCTGGAACGCATTGAACATTGCCGAAGAAACCGAATTTCCTACGACCTGGCTGATGCCGCACCAGCAAATCAGTCCGGAAATGGAAAACAACACTGCCAAAATGGAGTGGCGCATTTTTTTCGGATCTTTGTGCTGCACACGAGCCGCATACGCATGCATGTAGTATGCAGGACCACCGCGGTATCCGCCGTACAGGGGATCTTCTTCCTTATAAAGCTGTGCCAGCGTAGCTTCTACAAATGCAGTAGCCGAGCCAATCAGTGCCGACATCCACATCCAAAATACAGCGCCTGCGCCGCCCATTGAAATGGCTGCCACCACGCCCACCAGATTACCCATACCAACACGAGTAGCCGTGGAGATAATCAGTGCCTGAAAACCGGAGATGTGTCCGTTTTCACCTTTGGTGTTGTTGCTGGTTGCTACATGCACCATTTCCTTGAACAAACGGATCTGCACAAAGCGGCTGCGGAACGTCAGCCAGATGCCCGTCGGCACCAGCAGCAATACCAGCAGCGAAATACCCAGGCTGCTGCCACCCGGCAACGGGATTGTAAATAAATCCGCCCACAGCAGATTGTAGAAGAAGTAAAGAATCCGCATTTTTATTTTATCCTCTCACTTGCATTATTACGGGTTTTAGTATACAGTACAAAATAGCATTTGTAAAATTGATAATAGAGATAATCAGCATCTATTTTTTCGATATCAGGAGGACACTGTCTTGGATCTAAAAAACCTTACCACCTTCATGCATGTTGCTGAACTGCAAAGCTTCACCAAAGCCGGTGAAAAGCTGGGGTATTCTCAGTCCACCATCTCTTTTCAAATCCGTCAGCTGGAAAACGAGCTGGGCTTTCCGCTGTTTGAGCGCATCAATCACACTGTCACCCTGACCGATCCCGGTTTTCGTCTGCTGAAATGTGCTCATCAGATTCAGGCCGAAATGCAGGATTTTCTACATTCCACTTCTGCCCCACAGGAAGTCGAAGGTTCAGTCCGCCTGGCCTTGGCCGCATCTCTTTGCGTTTCCCTGATCGACCGTGTGTTCCCTGCACTGCACCGACAGTACCCACATATCACGCTGGAATGTGCTACTGCCGGCACGCCGGATTTGCTTCGTATGCTAAACCAGAACGAAGCTGATCTAATTTACGTAATGGATAGCCCTATTCAAAATGTCAACTACGTTCTGCTGCAAAAAACGCAGGTCAAAACACATTTCATTTGCGCCCCCAACGACCCACTTGCCAAACGAGACTATGTTCCTATGGAGGAACTGGTTCAGCAGCCTTTCCTGCTCACCGAAAAAGATATGAGTTATCGCCGCCTGCTGGACGAAGAACTGGCTGCACATTCGCTGGAACTCACGCCGGTCTTTGTAAGTGGCGATACCTATTTGCTGTGTGATTTGGTATCAAAAGGCTGCGGTATTTCACTGCTTCCGGATTATGCCTGCCGTCCCATGCTAGAAAGCGGCGAATTGTGCGAAGTAAAAACCGATCCGTCTTTGCGGCCAGTGGTCTGGGCACAGCTGCTTCGTCACCGGGATAAGTGGCTCTCTGAGTCCATGCGTGCTGTCAGCGAATACCTTTGCCACTACCCGCTGTAAAACATTTTCTGTATAACGTACAAAAGCGCCCGCCGCCTGTTTTTCCCAGGCAGTGGGCGCTTCTTGTTTTATAACAATGTTTTTACACAAAAGAAAAGACTCATCACTTTCGTGATGAGTCCTGGTGCGGATGAGAGGACTTGAACCTCCACAACCTCGCGGCCATTAGAACCTGAA
>JAHHRK010000082.1 GCA_020025795.1 Faecalibacterium sp.
GCCGTTACCGCATGATCGACTTTGCCCTGTCCAGCATGACCAACAGCGGCATCAATAACGTTTCGGTCATCGTCCGTAAGAACTATCACTCTTTGATGGATCACCTGGGCGCAGGCCGTGAATGGGATTTGGCTCGCCGCCGCGGCGGTCTGAACATTTGGCCTCCTTTTGCCGATAAGGGCATCAAGCTGTACAACAGCCGTGTGGAAGCTATCGTTTCCATCATCCACTTCCTGGAATACCAGAAGGAAAGCTATGTGGTCCTGAGCGATACCAACCTGGCTGTCAACGTGGACTACAAGGAGATTCTGGCAGAGCACCAGAAGTCCGGCGCAGATATCACCATGCTGTATTACAAGACCGAGATTCCTTCCGGCCGCCGCAATGATAACTGCACTCTGACGATTGACGAATCCGGCCGTGTGACGCAGCTGTACTTCAACGATTATCGCCCCGGTATCCAGAACCTGAACATGAATATCTATGTGATGGAGCGCAACACGCTGATTCGTCTGATTAAGGATGCAGCCAGCCGCGGCCTCATCAATTTCGAGCGTGAAGTGCTGGGCATGCATGTGAACGAGCTGGATATCCGTGCACTGGAGTTCAAGGGCTACGTAGCTCATATCTGCAACATGAAGAGCTACTTCGATGAGAATATGAAGCTCATCGACGAAAAGAACCTGGATGCGCTGTTCCCCAAGAGCAACCCCATCTACACCAAGCTGCGTGATGATAACCCCACCCGCTATGTGACCGGCTCTAAGGTAGTCAACTCGCTGATTGCCGATGGCTGCCGTATCGAAGGCACCGTTGAAAACTGCGTGTTGTTCCGCGGCGTTGTGGTCGAAAAGGGCGCAGTGGTCAAGAATTGCGTTTTGATGCAGGATACCGTCGTCCAGAAGGACGCAAACCTGTCCTGTGTTGTGACGGATAAGAACGTTACTGTGACCGCCAACAAGAGTTTGTCCGGTACGGACAGCTATCCGGTCTATGTAGCCAAGAGACACGTGGTCTAACTGGATTTGTGCAAAAGGACGCCACCTCCCCGGCGGCCGTTTCGCCTCTGACACGGTACGCTGTTTTGGGCGTGCCGTGTCGCTGAGGTGAATCTTTTGCGAAGACCCAGCAACCTGGAAAACGGAGGAATGTTTATGAATATTCTATATGCCGCTTCGGAAGCAAACCCGTTTGCAAAATCCGGTGGACTGGCCGATGTTGCTGGCGCACTGCCTAAAGCATTGGTGAAAGACGGCGTGGACTGCCGTGTGGTGATGCCGCTGTACGGCGATTTGAAGATGCGAGATAAGCTGACCTACGTCACCAACTTCTCGGTGCCGGTTGGCTGGCGCAGCCAGTACTGCGGTTTGTTTACCGCAGAGGTGGACGGCGTAACCTACTATTTCCTGGACAATGAATACTATTTCAAGCGCAGTGGCCTGTATGGCTTTTATGATGATGGCGAGCGCTTTGCGTTCTTTAGCCGTGCCATTCTGGAGATGCTGTTCTATCTGGATTACACGCCGGATATCATCAACTGCAACGACTGGCAGACCGCATTGCTGCCGGTGTATCTGAATCTGTATTACCGTCATCTGGATAAGTTCAGCCGGATTAAGACGATCTTTACCATTCACAACATTGCATACCAGGGCAAATACGGCCTGGAAATTCTGGAAGATACCTGTGGTATTGGCCGTCGCGACCAGCACATTCTGGAGTATGACGGCTGCGCCAACTTCATGAAGGGCGCTATTGAGTGTGCCGACAAGGTGACCACCGTCAGCCCCACTTATGCAGGCGAGATTCTGGACCCCTGGTTCAGCTACGGTTTGGATCGGCTGCTGCGCGAAAAGCAGTATAAGCTGTGCGGTATCCTGAACGGTATCGACATGGAGCGCAACGACCCCGAAACCGACCCTGCTCTGGTTGCCCATTACAATGCCAAGAACTTCGATAAGAAGGATAGCGGCAAGGCAAAGTGCAAGAAGGCATTGCAGGAGCACTTCGGCTTGCAGCAGGACGGCAGCCCTGTGTTTGCTGTGGTCAGCCGTCTGGTTGGCATGAAGGGCCTGGACCTGCTGCAGAGCATCTCTGATAAGCTGGTCTGCGATGAGGGCATCGAACTGGTGGTTCTGGGCACTGGCGAGTATGGCTACGAGAACTTCTTCTCCGAGCTGGCAGCGCGTCATCCGGGCCGCGTAGGTGTACATATTGGCTTTGACCCCAAGCTGGCACAGCAGATTTACGCTGGTGCAGATGTGTTCATCATGCCCAGTAAGAGCGAACCTTGTGGTCTGGCACAGATGGTGGCTTGCCGTTATGGTACTGCACCCATCGTGCGTGAAACCGGCGGTCTGCGCGATTCCATTCAGGACTGCACCGCAGGCAAGGGCAATGGCTTTACCTTTGCGGAATATTCCGCTCATGCACTGTATAATGCCTGCTGGCGTGCTAAGGAGCTGTACTGGCAGAAGGACGACTGGAAGAATCTCATCCAGTATGCGATGAGCTGCGATTTCAGTTGGGACATTTCCGCCAAGAGCTACGAAGGCCTGTACAACGAAACCGTGAACCTGTGGTAATGCCATAGCTGCGGACGAAAACACAAAATAAAAGCCCCGGCACCTAAAAAACAGGTGTCGGGGCTTTCTTTTATATTAGAAAACAGCTTATGCTTCCAGACCGAGAAATTCGGCGCTGGTTTTGGTATTAAAGAACAAGGTGCATTCTCGTGCGTCGATTTCGCCTAGGCTGTAATAGCCTTTACCGGTGCTGTTGGCCTGGTCGTAGGATACGAGCCGATTGTAGCGGTAGGGCTGGTCTTCCACAATACGGATGCTCTTTTTCCGGATGGGAATTTCCAGATGGTATGGGTCCCAAATCTGCACCCAGCCATCGGCTGCGCCGGTAACCAGAACGTAGTGCGGCACACCCAGGCGGCAGCGAATAATGGCAACGCCACCGTTTGCCAGCGCACGCATCAGCTGACTATCGTCGCCAAAGCGGATTTCCTCCGGCTGTAAGGATTCACAGCGAATGGGAAAATTGCAGCTGCGGGAATAGTCGTTCAGCCAGGAGCTGAGAAAACGCATGGCGCAGGCGCTTGTACCGCGTTTGCCCAGACGCCCCTGATTATCCACACAGTCCAGGCTGTATTGATAAATGGCCTTGATTAGGCAGGGGGGCAGCAGCTTGCGGTCAAACAGCACATTCAGCGCATTCAGCAGGCACACAGGGCCGCAATCATATTCAGAAATTTGATAACTCAGCGGAATAGGCAAGGCACCAAGTCTCCTTTGTCGAAAATATGAAAAATATGCAAAAACGCATAGCTGAAAGTATAAGCGGAGACTATGGCAAAGTCAAGAAATTTCAGCGTAGAACGTCGAAAAAATTTTTCCGCCCCCGAACGGTGTACCACGGGACAAAAAGCATTGACAGAAACGCAGTTTTTTTCTATACTTACATCGTTTTTAGCAGGAGTTTACCTGCGGGGGCATTTTGCCGAAAACCTGGGTGAGCAGTGACTCGCACCCTATTTTTGGATTTTGAAAGGAACCACGAAGCAAATGAAAAAAGTATCCCGCCGTAATTTCCTTCGCGCACTGGGTCTGACAACCGCTGCAGCGGCTACGACCTGTCTGCTGAGCAGCTGTGGCAGCTCAAATGCAGACAACACAGGCAAAGACGGAACATCGAACGCAAAGCCCGGTGTCATCAATATTGGCAGCACCGGCAGCTTGACCACGCTGAATCCCCTTTTGGTGGACGCTACATGGATCAACATGTACGCTTGTATGCTGCAGTTCCGTCCGCTGGTGTCTATGCAGGACGGAGAAGGTTATGTGGGTGCATTGGCTGATTCCATCACCACAGAGGATAACCTGACCTATTTGATTCACCTGGATGAAAAAGCAACTTGGAGCGATGGCACGCCGGTTTCCGCAGATGACCTGATTTATACGCTGTGGGCTTTGTCCAGCGCAAAGGTTGGTAACCTGACCATGTCGCTGGCTGCCGTTGAAGGCGTGGACGATACCATCGGCTACCGCGCCGAAGGTGTGGACAACCTGTCCGGCGTACAGAAAGTAGACGAAAAGACGGTTTCCATCACGTTCAAGAAGGCAATGAGCCCCAACGTGTTCAAGACCGGCTATGCCCAGTATATTTATGTTGTGCCCAGCCATAAGCTGAGCCAGATTCCGGAAGATCAGCTGGCGACCACCGATTGGTTCAACGCACCGGAAGTGGTGTCCGGCCCGTATATCTGCACCGGCAAGGACAATGATCACTATGTGACCTATAAGGCAAATGAAGCCTACTGGCTGGGTGCACCCCAGATTCCGCTGCTGAACATCAAGATCGTGGACAGCGCACAGCTGCTCAGCGGCCTGCAGAGCGGTGAGATCGATGTGGTACCGCCGCTGCTGGGCTCCATCAGCCAGGAAGACTATAACACGGTGCTGGCCCTGCCGAACGTGACCGCCGAATACGGCGAGCGCTACGCAGTCGAAAGCCTGTTCATCAACTGCAAGAACATTCCGCAGAAGGAAATTCGTCAGGCGCTGCTGTGCGGTCTGGACCGTACTACCCTGGTGAGCGGTCTGCTGAATGGTGAGGGCGATTTGTACGATGGTTTTGCGGTACCGGCTGGCCCGTACAATCGGGGGATGGAACCCACTGCATTTGATGCTGCCCGCGCAGCCCAGTTGGTAGAAACCGCAAAGGCAAACGGCTGGGATCCCAGCACACAATATAATTTGTATCTGAACAGCGGCGACAGCCTGCTGGTGCAGGCCTGCACGGTGGCACAGCAGTACTGGAGTGCCATTGGTATCCAGGTGGTATTGAATACCGTAGACCTGAGCACGCTGATGAATACCTGCATCGAGGGCAGCGGCGATATGTGTGGTGTCCAGTACACCTATCCGCCCGCAGATCCTTCCTGGGACATCAACTGGGTACTGCCCGCCTGGTGTTTCTATGATGATCCGATGATTGCAGAAAACGTGAACTCCATGTGGAATGCAGCCGATGATGCAGCCTATGCAGACGCATTGGCCGCCATCGATGAGAACATCAAGGAGAACGTGCCGTTCATCAACCTGTATGTGAATGGCCCGCTGGGTGCGGTGTCCAATCGCGTACAGGGCGCACAGGTGCTGATGTATGGTTGCCTGAATAACGTGGAAACCTGGACTCTGGCTGACTAAGCGGGGAACAGGACCATTCGCCGCAGAAGACTGAACTTCCTGCAAAGGGGGTTCGGTCTTCTTGCATGACAGAAACATGATAGAAATGGAAGCGAGCTTGCTGAAAACGGCTCGAGAGGTGATTCTTTGGAGCATTTACTGGAAGTAAAAGGTCTGGAAACGACTTTTACCGGGCAGCGCAGCGCAGGCGCTGCGGTGGATCACATCAGCTTTTCTGTGGATGCCGGTGAGACCGTGTGCATCGTGGGTGAATCCGGCTGCGGCAAAAGCGTCAGCAGCCTTTCTTTGCTGGGGCTTTTGGGCCGTAACGGAAAGGTGACGGATGGCCAGGTTTTGTTTGACGGTCAGGAATTGATCGGCATGACGGAAAAGCAGCGCGATAAGGTGCGTGGCGCTGGCATCGCCATGATTTTTCAGGACGCACTTTCGGCGCTGAACCCGGTATTTACCATTGGTAACCAGATGGTGGAGAGCATCCGTGCCCATCTGCCTATGGATAAAGCGGCGGCACGTGCGCGCGCAGTGGAGCTTTTGCAGAAAGTGGGTCTGCCTGACCCCGCTGCAATTATGAAAAAATATCCCCATACGCTGTCTGGCGGACAGCGGCAGCGTGTTATGATTGCCATGGCACTGGCCTGTGACCCCAAGCTGCTGATTGCGGACGAACCAACCACGGCTTTGGACGTGACCATTCAGGCCCAGATCATGGCACTGCTGCGCAATTTGCAGAAAGAAACGGGCATGAGCATCCTGCTCATTACCCACGATTTGGGTGTGGTTGCGCAAATGGCAGACCGCGTGCTGGTGATGTACGCCGGTCAGATTGTGGAAGAGGGCAGCGTAATGCAGCTGTTCGATCATCCGAAACATCCGTATACTCGTGCGCTGATGAACAGCGTGCCCACCTTGGACGATCCGGACCGCCGTCTGGATTCGATTCAGGGAACGGTGCCTGAACGATATCAGCAGATTCAGGGCTGCCGCTTTGCTTCACGCTGCCCGTATGCTGCGGTCGCTTGCGAACAGCCGCAGGCCATGTGCGAAATCGAGCCCGGTCATCTGGTGCGCTGCAATTTGGTGTGCCCCGGCAAGAAAGAGGAGGACGGCCATGTGTAAAGAAAAAGAGCCGCTCCTGCGGGTAGAGAATCTGGTCAAGTATTATCCCATCAAGGGTGGCCTGATGGGCCGTACCGTAGCGCAGGTGCATGCAGTCGACGACGTATCCTTTACCATCGGCGCAGGCGAAACGCTGGGCTTGGTGGGCGAATCCGGCTGCGGAAAAAGTACCATTGGCCGACAGCTGGCCGGTCTGGAAAAGCCTACCAGCGGCAAGGTGTTTTATCAGGGACAGGAACTGTCAAAGCTGTCCGGCAAAGAGATGCGTTCCATCCGCACCCAGATTCAAATGGTGTTTCAGGATAACTACTCAGCCCTGAACCCACGCAAAACGATTTTTAATATTTTGTCTGAGCCCATGCTGTACCACAAACTGGTCACAAGTGCTACCGTAGAGCACCGCGTGGATCAGCTGCTGGACATGGTGGG
>JAHHRK010000083.1 GCA_020025795.1 Faecalibacterium sp.
GCACACCACACGGTTTCCAGCATATCCGGCTCAATCACCGGCGCATCCTGGTGGAAGGTAAACTTCACGCCGGCATCCAGCGCGCTCTTTGCTGCGCTGATATGATTTGCACGCTCCGCACCAAAGTTGCGCAGATGCACATCACCCCAATGATATACATGTGCTACAAAGAAGGACACCATTGCACCCAGCTTTGCAGCACGGGGCAGCTGGTCACGGCCCATCAGCTGGCCATGAATGATAACCGGGCGCAGATTTTTCAGCTGCGGTTCTTTTTGTTCCGCCTGTTCCAGGCAGCGCAGGTACTGTTCTGCTGCTGCATCGCCATTGCAGTGGCCCAGCAGCTGCGTATTCTTTTTACCCGCCAGCAGGAAAGCATTCTCCAGTGCTTCGTCCGTCATGGTAGGATAGCCGCAGTATTCCGTCTCGCCTTCATAAGGCTGGCGCATCCATGCGGTACGTCCCTGAGGCGAACCATCCAGCAGCACCTTGATGCCACCCACATGAATATGCGGGTCCATATCAGGGCCGCTCAATGCTTTTTCTACATCTTCATAAGAATCCGGTGCAACATACAGCAGTACATCCAGTTTCATTGTCCCGGACTTGGACAGCATTTGATACATGGGAATCAGTTCCCGAACGACCATGCCTTCCTGTACAGTAGTGATGCCATAGGATGCATATTTGTCCTGCGCACGCTTCATCGCGTTCAGCATCACATCCATCTCCGGCAGCGGAACACGCTTAATGGCTTCGATGAACGCATTTTCCTCCATATAGCCAGTCAGTTTGCCGTCCTTGACCTCAATGCGGCCACCCGCCGGGGCTTTTGTTTTCGGCGTATAACCCAGCTTTTTCAGTGCCAGAGAGTTGAGCAGACCCATATGACCGGACTTGTGATGCACCACAACCGGATTCTCCGGTGCCATAGCATCCAGTTCTTCCAGCGTGATGTTCTTTTGTTCGGGCAGCAGGTTGTGGTCATAGTCACATGCCTGAATCCATGCGCCCGGCTTTACATGATTTTCCTGAATGAATGCTGCAAACCGTGCTTTCATTTCCGTCGGGTCCTTTGCTTCGTCCAGAGAAACTTGCAGCAAAGAGTTTGCTACCTGAATAAAGTGGCTGTGGGGGTCCACAAAGCCGGGCATCATCACTGCACCGTGCAGATCTTTTTGTTCACAGTCGGGTGCCTGCCGCAGCAGTTCTTCTTTCGAGCCAACTGCCAGGATCTTGTCATCCTCAATCAACAGGGCTTCGGCGTATAACGGGTCCGCCATGGTCAGAATCGTGCCACCATAAAACAATGTTTTCATGTGTTCATGCTCCTTCTGTCTGTTTTTAATCCTGCTTCAGAGTATATTGCCATATCATGAACGATTCGCGATGGAATTTTATATAAAATGAAAACAATTCCGTCACGCCGTTCTCTTTATCCCTATTTTACTACAACTTGCTGTGTTTTGCGCTTTTTTATTTGTTTTCAATGTAGTATAATGAAAACAAGACAAATTTTTTATAGAAAGGGGCTTGTCAAATGATGGATTCCAAGGCCGATGCCAAGGATACCATCGGAATTTCCCTGCTTCAAAAAGGACGAAAAGGCATCACGCGTGTACTTTTCAGCCGCATGGGCCTGATTTTAGTTCTGCTTCTGGCTCAGCTTTTCTTTCTGTTCAGTGCATTCCGTTGGTTTGAAGAGTTTCTGCCGCACATCTATGGCGGTGCGATACTCTTTTCCGCTTTTATGGTTCTGTATTTGCTCAACAGCAATCTGGACGCTTCTGCAAAAATCACATGGCTTGTGGTTATTATGCTGCTGCCCGCGTTCGGCGCCTGTCTGTATCTCTTTATTGAGGGAGATGTAGGCCACCGCGCCCTGAAAAAGCGTGCCCAGCAAATCACCGAAGAAACCCGAAGCGAGTTGCCGCAAAATTCAGAGGTTTCTGCCCAGCTGCAACAAACCTCACCAGGCTCTGCCGCGCTGGCGCACTACATCGCGCATACTGGCTGCTATCCGGTGTACAACCATACCAATGTCACCTACTTCCCGCTTGGCGAGGATAAGTTCGAGGAGATGCTGGTTCAGCTGGAAAAGGCCGAAAAGTTTATCTTCCTGGAATACTTCATTGTAAGCGAAGGTGTAATGTGGGGCCGCATTCTGGAAATTCTGGCGCGCAAAGCGGCGCAGGGTGTTGAAGTACGCATGATGTACGACGGCACCTGTGAATTTTCCAACCTGCCTCATGACTATCCGGAACTCCTGCGCAACCTGGGTATCCAGTGCAAAATGTTTGCACCTGTACTGCCTTTTGTTTCTACCCATTATAATTATCGTGACCACCGCAAGATTTTAGTCATCGACGGCAAAGTTGCCTTCACCGGCGGCGTCAACCTGGCCGATGAATACATCAATCGTCAGGAACGATTCGGTCACTGGAAAGATACCGCCATCATGGTGGAAGGCGAAGCTGCACGCAGCTTTACCTTAATGTTCCTGCAGATGTGGTCCATCGACGAAAAGAACTGGGCAGATCCCAAGCCTTATCTCGAAGTTCCCACTGAACCTGCGGCCAAATCCAATGGCTTTGTTCTGCCTTATGGCGACTGCCCTGTGGATGATAATCGAGTCGGCGAACTGGTATACATCGATATTTTAAATCGCGCGCAAAAGTATGTTCACATCATGACACCGTATCTGATTCTGGACGGCGAAATGGAAAATGCTTTGAAGTTTGCTGCGGCGCGTGGTGTAGATGTGCGCTTGATTCTGCCCGGCATTCCGGACAAGCGTATTCCGTATGCGCTGGCATATACCCATTATGCTTCCCTGTTGGAATCCGGTGTCAAGATTTATGAGTATACGCCTGGTTTTGTCCACGCCAAAGTTTTTGTTGCCGATGACCGCGAAGCTGTTGTGGGTACCATTAACCTGGATTATCGCAGCCTGTATCATCACTTTGAGTGTGCTGCATATTTGTATGATGTAAGCTGCATTCCTCAAATTAAAGCTGACTTTGCACAAACGCAGGAAAAGTGCCGTGTGGTGACCATGGAAACATTACCCACTGAAAAATTGCCGCGCAAGCTTGCCGGCTTTGTTTTGAAGGCCTTGGCGCCGCTGCTCTGATTTGCTGGACAAACTGAAACATTTCGTGTCATCAACAAATGTTGACACTTCGTTGAGGTTGAATTGTAAATCTTACTCTATACTAGTATTATACTTTTCTTTTGAATGTATCACGGTTTCTCTCTGTTCCGCGTATACGATACAAATCCATATTTTATCAAGTAGGGGTGAATGCAAATGAATAAAAATTGGCTTGATCGATTGGAACGCAAATACGGCAAGTACCATATTCAAAACCTGACCAACACCATCGTTTTTGGCATGGGACTTGTTTATGCGTTGAATCTCATTCTTTTCAATGCAGCTTCTCTGCCGCTGAACTTTCTGATGGCCTTCGACCGCTCTGCCATTTTCCATGGACAGATTTGGCGTCTGATTACGTTTATCTTTCTTCCGCCCAATACTTCTTTGGTGTGGATTCTGCTCTCTCTGTACTTTTACTGGTTCGTTGGAAGCCAGCTGGAGAAACAATGGGGCTCGTTCCGGTTTAATGTATTCTATTTCTGCGGTGTACTGGGAACCATCGTATCCGGTCTGATTACCGGTTACGCCACCAATCTTTTCCTGAATCTATCTTTGTTCCTGGCATTTTCGATTCTGTATCCCAACGTTGTTCTGCGCGTATTTCTTATCATTCCCATCGAAGTGAAGTATCTGGGCATGGTAGTTGCCGCAGCTCTGGTGCTGCTGTTCTTCCGATCTGGTTGGTCTGGCAAGCTGAGCCTGATTGTCTCCCTGATTAACCTGCTGCTGTTCTTTGGCGGCGACTTGATGCGTACGATTAAAAACGCAAAACGCCGTTACGAATGGCGTCAGCAGTTCAAACGCTGATTTTTCTATCTGATCTAAACTTCTGCGTAAAACAGCCGCCCACTTTTCCGCTTCAAAAAAAAGGGCGGCTGCTTTGCTTCACAGCACATACAGGGGGTATGTTCATGTACTATTCGTTTTATGAAATCCTATGGCTTTTTCTAATTTACTCCTTCCTGGGCTGGATTGCAGAAACTGCGCTGGCCGCTGCAAAGAAAGGTCGTTTTCTTAACCGTGGCTTTCTGAGCCTGCCGTTCTCGCCGATTTACGGCTGCGGCTGGCTGCTGTTTGCCATCTTCCTGCCGGAATTGAAAGCCAATCCGTTCTATCTGTTCCTGGGCGGTATGATTCTGGCTACCGGTCTGGAGCTGTTCACTGGCATTTTGCTGGAGCATTTGACCGGTCAAAAATGGTGGGATTACTCCTCCCAGCGTTTCCAGTTTGACGGGTACATCTGCCTGCCTTACGCTTTGATTTGGGGCGGTGCTGCGCTGGTCTGCCTGTTCTTCAGTGACGCGCTGCTGTTAGATTTGACTGCCTGGATTCCTGCTCTTGTCGGAGAAGTGTTGCTGCTTGTCATCTACATTCTGCTGGGCATCGACTTCTTGGTCAGTATCACCACTGTGCTTCATGTACGCCGCGAAATGCGTATTTCCCGGGAAATGTCCCAGCGCATGAAGCAGTTTACCGCCTGGCTCGATAACGCTGTAACGCGTGCTGTGCAAAAGCGTATCCGCAAAGCTTATCCCACCCTGTCTGATCCTGTCAACAAGGCCGAAGCTGAAGAAGCCAAGCCCACTTGCTTTGCTTCTGGTCTTTGCCTGCACAAGCTGATTATGCTGTTCTTCATCGCTGCTTTCCTGGGCGACATCATCGAAACCATTTTCTGCCGCATCACAGCCGGTTACTGGATGAGCCGCAGCAGTGTAGTCTACGGTGATTTTTCTATTGTGTGGGGCCTGGGTGCCGTGCTGCTCACCGTGATTCTGTATAAGCATCGCAATCGCAGCGATGGTTATGTTTTCCTGTTTGGTACGGTTTTGGGCGGCGCTTACGAGTATTTCTGCTCTGTTTTCACAGAACTGGTATTCGGCACTGTCTTCTGGGATTACAGCCATCTGCCTTTTAATTTGGGTGGACGAATCAACCTGCTGTACAGCTTTTTCTGGGGCATCGCCGCTGTGGTTTGGCTCAAGCACCTGTATCCCCTGCTTTCCGGCTTGATTGAGCGCATTCCCATGCGGATTGGCGTTGTGCTGACCTGGGTGCTGGTTGTATTCATGAGCGTCAATATGGTGGTTTCCAGCCTTGCTATGTACCGCTATAACCAACGCCAGACCTCCAATGCTGCAACAGACAATCCCGTCATGCAGTTCATCGATGAACATTTCCCCGACAGCCGCATTGAAAAGGTTTATCCCAATCTGATTCTGGTGGAAGACGATTCACCCGCTGAATGATACTTTTCTAAAACAAAAAGAGAGGACGCAATGTCCTCTCTTTTTGTTTTTATAGATTTCGTGCAATACTGCGAACGATTAGTCTCTGCGGAACAAATCGCGCGTATATACTTTTTCCGTTACATCGTCCAGGCAGGAATCATAGCGGTTTGCAATGATTGCATCGCTCTGCTGCTTGAATGCTTCCAGGTCATTGACTACCTTGGAGCCAAAGAAGGTTTCGCCATCTGCCAGGGTCGGCTCATAAATAATAACCGTTGCACCCTTGGCCTTGATACGCTTCATAACACCCTGGATGCTGCTCTGGCGGAAATTGTCGCTGCCGGATTTCATCGTCAGACGATACACGCCGACAACAACTTCCTTTTCCTTGGCTTCATCCCAGCTGTCATTTGCCTGATATGCACCGGCAATCTCCAGCACACGATCTGCAATAAAATCTTTACGGGTACGGTTGGATGCCACAATTGCTTCAATCAGGTTTTCCGGCACATCTGCATAGTTAGCCAGCAGCTGCTTGGTATCCTTGGGCAGGCAGTAACCGCCGTAGCCAAAGCTGGGGTTGTTGTAGTGGGTGCCAATACGAGGATCCAGGCACACGCCGTTGATGATCTGCTTGGTATCCAGGCCCTTCATTTCTGCGTAGGTATCCAGCTCGTTAAAGTAGGAAACACGCAGTGCCAGATAGGTATTCGCAAACAGCTTGACTGCTTCTGCTTCCGTAAAGCCCATAAACAGGGTATCGATATCTTCCTTGATTGCGCCTTCCTGCAGCAGACCTGCAAAAGTGTGTGCTGCCTCCACCAGACGCTCATCCTCCATGTCCGTGCCTACAATGATGCGGCTCGGATACAGATTATCGTACAGTGCCTTGGATTCACGCAGGAATTCCGGGCTGAAGATGATATTCTTGCTGCCGGTCTTTTCACGGATGCTCTTGGTATATCCCACAGGAATCGTGGACTTAATCACCATGATGGCATTGGGAGCATACTCCATCACCAGATCAATAACGGCTTCCACAGCAGAAGTATCAAAGAAGTTCTTCTTGCTGTCATAGTTGGTGGGTGCTGCAATCACCACAAAGTCAGCATTCGTATAGGCTGCCTTTGCATCCAGCGTTGCCGTCAGGTCCAGCTCTTTTTCTGCCAGATACTTTTCGATATACTCGTCCTGAATCGGCGATTTGCGCTGATTGATCAGTTCCACTTTTTCAGGAATGATATCCACTGCCGTAACGTGGTTATGCTGCGCAAGCAGCGTTGCAATGGACAAGCCTACATAGCCGGTACCGGCTACCGCGAT
>JAHHRK010000084.1 GCA_020025795.1 Faecalibacterium sp.
GTTCCCCTGCATCAAGTCGCTGGGCATGACCAGCCAGGAATTCTGCGAAACGCTGCTGCGAGAAAAGCACGTTGCACTGGTGCCCGGCGATGCGTTTGGCGCATCCGGTGAAGGCTATTGCCGTGTCAGCTACGCATACTCGGTGGAGCACTTGCAGGAAGCAATGAAGCGCGTTCGCGCTTTTGTGGAAGAGCGCACCGGCGCACAAAAGGCGGAATAACCGATGAATCAGACAGTTGTTCTGCTGCGTGCGGCATCCTACGATACGGATGTATGTGATGCGGCAGTAGAAAAAATTTTTGCATCACTCCCGGCGGCGCAGCGCATCGGCCCGGAAAGCCATGTTTTGCTCAAGCCCAATCTGCTGGCAAAGCACACGCCGGAAGAATCGGTGACCACGCACCCTGCCATTTTGCGCAGCGTGATTCGCGCCTGTAAAAAGCGCAGCGCAGGACAAATCATTGTGGCGGATTCCTCCGGCGGCGTGTACAATCCTGCCCAGATGAAGGCCGTGTACAAAGCGTCCGGCTTGTGGGATATATGCCAGCAAGAAGGTGTGGAGTGCTACACCGCCTGCGAAAGCGGCGTGCGCAGTGTGAAAAATGGCCGGGTCGTGCAGGAATTTACCCTGCTGCAACCGGTATTGGATGCGGATTTTATCATTGATTTGCCCAAGTTCAAGACCCATGTTATGACAGGCATGACGGCGGCGTGCAAAAATATGTTCGGCACAATTCCGGGTTTGCAAAAGGCAGAATGGCATATGCGCTTCCCAGATAAAGAACGCTTCGGTCATATGCTGATTGATTTGCTGGAAACGGTGCGCCCGGACATGGCGATTTTGGACGCTGTTATGGGTATGGAAGGGGACGGCCCTGCCGGCGGAACGGCGCGCAGTGTCGGCATGATTTTGGGCAGCGAGGATTTGTTAAATCTGGACCTTTGCTGTGCAGGCTTGATGAACCTTGACCCCATGCGTGTGCCGTATCTTGCGGCAGGCAGAGAGCGCGGCTTGTGCGCTGCCCGTTTCAATCCGGCGGATTTAGTGGGTGACATCGATGCTTACCAACCGATTCCGGGATGGAAGCTGCCTTCCAGCTATGTGAACGGAAGCGGTGCCAATACGGATTTTGCTTACGGTGGACGGATTCCCAAGTGCTTTGCGCCGCTGGCACAAGAAGTGGAAAAGCGGGTTGCACCCCATCCGGTTGTGAAGCAAAAATTGTGCATCGGCTGCGGAAAGTGCGCCGAAATCTGCCCCCAGCACACCATTGAAATGAAAAACGGCAAGTCCCGGATTCATGCCCAAAATTGTATTCGCTGCTTTTGCTGCCACGAGATGTGTCCGGTAAAAGCCATTGATATCAAGCAGCTGGCCTTGTTCCGGCTGTGATGGTCTGAAAAGGAGTAGGTATGGAAAAGCTGACGGTTTTGGCACCTGCTAAGGTGAATCTTGCGTTGGATGTAGTTGGGGTACGCCCGAACGGATACCATGATTTGGATATGGTGATGCAGGCTTTGACCTTGTGCGAGCGCATCACGCTGGAAAAGGCCGATACCCTGCGCCTGACTTTGCCGGGCAGCGACCTGCCTGCGGATGACAGCAACATTGCACTGAAGGCTGCACGCGCCTTCTTTCAGTATACGGGGCTGGATGCCGGTGTATCCATTACAGTAGAAAAAAATACGCCGGTACAGGCCGGTATGGGCGGCGGCAGCGCGGACGCAGCCGGTGTCCTGTTTGGCTTGAATGAACTGTATGCGGATGCACTGGCACGCAAGCTCTCCATGAGCGAGCTTTTGGCATTGGGCGACCCTTTGGGTGCGGATGTTCCGTTTGCGTTGATGGGCGGTACCTGCCGCGTGCAGGGTATCGGTAATCTGCTGTGCGCACTGCCCCCGATGCCGGACTGCGGCATGGTGGTAATCATGCCGGAGCAGGGCGTATCTACTCCGGCGGCCTTCAAGGCATTTGATGCAGTGGAATCTCCCTGGCACCCGGATGTGGCAGGCTTGGACGCAGCGCTCCGCAAAGGCGATTTTGCAGGCGTGTGCGCAGCGGCAGGCAATGCGCTGGAAGCAGTGGGCAGCAGCCCTGACACTCCTGCCATTAAGCAGGCGCTGATGGAAAGCGGTGCCAAGACGGCGCTAATGACCGGAAGCGGCGCAGCAGTGTTCGGTTTGTATTCTTCTCTGGAAGAAGCGAACCAAGCAGCCGAACAGCTGCGGAAAACCTATTCGCGTGTTTATGTAACAGCACCGCTGCCCAGCGGACCTTATGTAGAACGCTGATTCAAAAAACAGAATAAGTTTAGAGAAAATGCCCATCCTTTTGTTGTTCGAAAAAAGGAGGGCATTTTTCATGGAAAGAAACGAGGACTTGTGCCGCTGGTTCAGCCTGGTATTGGGGCTGGTAATGGCGTTTACATGGGCAGCAGGGCAGAACCGGTTTGCGGCAGTGTGTCATCAGGTAAGAGAGGATACACTGCGCTTACATATCGTAGCGCCCAGCGATACCGTGGCGGACCAAAGCCTGAAGCTGCGGGTGAGAGATGCCGTTTTACAGGAAACGGCGCGGTTATGCAAAAATGCGCAGGATCAGGAAGCGGCAAAAGAAATCGTGGCAGCCAGTTTGCCGCAAATTGCCCACACGGCAGGCCGTGTTTTGTCTATGGAAGGCCGCCCTATGGGAGTAAAAGCAGAAATGGAAAACGGCTACTTTACTACCGCACACTACCCTGGCGCAACTTTGCCGGCAGGCAGCTATGATGCGCTGCGCATTACCTTGGGCGAAGGAAAAGGGCATAACTGGTGGTGCTGTCTGTATCCGGCTTTGTGCCTTTCTGCTGCAACGGCCAGCTATGCGGAAGAATCGGAAAATGCTGTGGTGACCTCCGGCGGCTTTGAAGTTCGGTTTGCACTTGTGGAGTGGTGGGAAAAAATAACAAACAAAAAAGTTTGATAGTGCACAATATGCCCCCCAGTTGCATAGAGTGAGCATGAGGAGGTGCATAGCACTATGGCAAACCCTAAATATTACGCAACCTATCGAAACGGAAACTCCGGACCGGACGTATCTCTGATCCAAATCTGGCTGAACGGTCTGCACAACAAGTACAGCTGCATCAAATCGCTGACAGTGGACGGAAAGTTCGGTCCCAAGACGCAGAATGCGGTTCAGTGCTTCCAGTGCGTGACTGGCCTGTCGATGGACGGCGTGGTTGGTCCCAATACCTGGAATGGCCTGTACGACCATTATGCGGCAGAGGTCGCACCCGGCGAGCAGTATCCCGGCACGAACATGGTCAACGGCAGCCGCGGTGCAACCGTCAAGAGCGCTCAGGCACGTCTGAATGTCCATGGCCATCAGCTGAGCACGGATGGCATCATGGGTACTAAGACCGTGCAGGCTGTGCGGGACTTCCAGCAGGACCATGGCCTGTCTGTGGATGGTGTGATCGGTGTGAAGACCTGGGCAGCACTGTACTAATCATCTGGCCAGCGGACTTGTGAAAACCAAAAAGGTTGCATAAGCAAAGTGGGCGTCCCAATTATGGGACGCCCATTTTGGTATTCTGGAAAAAGTGAAATTGTGATATGATGAAAGATACAATACCACACAGGGAAAGGCGGTCAAAATCATGCTGCATTTGATTCTGGGCCCGGCCGGAACGGGAAAAACCAGCCTGCTGTACCAGCAGATTGAAACGCTGGCGGCAGAAAAAAAGAAAAGTATCCTGCTGGTGCCGGAGCAGTTTACCTCCAGCACAGAAGGACGTATTTATCATACGCTGGGCGATGCAGGCTCCGGTATGGTAGAGAGCTTGTCGTTCACCTCGCTGGCGGAGCGCATCTTGTCTGCGTGCGGCGGTTCGGCTTTGCCCACACTGAGCGATGCAGGCCGTGCAGTGCTGGTGCGTCGCGCCATGACCGAGCTGGGCGAAAAAGTGCGCCATTACCGCCGCCATCGGCGCAGTGCGGCATTTTGCAGTCTGGCTGCCGAAACCATTGATGAATTCAAGAGTGCAGGCATTTCGCCCGCCCAGCTGACCGAGCTTTCGGCAGGGTGCGGCGCAGGCCGGGAAAAGCTGGAAGAACTGGCCTTGATTTACGGCACATACGAAGCGCTGCTGGCACAGACCGGAATGGACCCTTCGGACCGGTTGACCCGTGCGGCAGACCGTTTGGAAACGGCTGTTTCGGAAGGAAACGTGCCGGAGCTTTTGCAGGATCGGGCAATTTTTATTGACGAGTTCGATACCTTCAATGCGCCCAAAAAGCGGCTTTTGACTATGCTGATGTCGATTGCACCGCAGGTGACCGTTGCATTGTGTGCAGATGGCCAGCCAGCGCAGGAAGGCGATTTGAGTTTGCTTTCCGGTGGGCGGCGTATGGCGCTGGGCCTGAAACAGCTGGCAAACCGGGCCGGCATCTCGGTGGCGAAGCCTACGGTTTTAACAGAAGATTTGCGCCATGACAATGCGCCCGGTTTGGCGGCGCTGACCCACTGGCTGGAGCAGGAGGGGGAAGGCGAAGAAATGCCGGCGAATCCGGAAGAAATTCGTCTGTATGCGGCCTCGGATCGAGATGCCGAGGTGCGTGCGGTGGCAGCAGCCATTCGCCATCTGGTGCAGGCCGGCACGCGTTATCGGGATATCGCGGTAGTCTGCCGCAATACGCCGGACTATCAGGCGGCGATTCGGTATGAGTTCCGTTTGGCGGGTATTCCGTTGTACTGCGATGAAGCCACAACCCCGGAATTTTGCGCTCCGGCCTGCGCAGTCAAAGCACTGCTGGGCCTGGTACGCGGCATGGACTATAACGAGAACATGGCTGCGCTGGCAAAAACAGGCTTGTGCAGCTTGACCGAACGGCAGATTTGCGCTTTGGATAACTATGTTTATACCTGGAGCCCACGCCGTGCGGACTGGCAGCAGCCGTTTACCCGGAATCCTCAAGGTTTTGGCGAGGCAACGCGTGTTACCGATGAAGAAAAAGAAGATGTAGAACTGGCCGAACAGGCGCGGCAGAAATTGCAGCCTGTGATCGAAAAGCTGCGTGCCCGTGCCAAGGACGCAGACGCCGCCACACTAAGCAAGGCACTGTATCTGTGCCTGCGTGAGCTGGGTGCAGAAGAATGTCAGCAGCATTTGGCCGATCAGCTGCGCCAGCGTGAAGGCATTCCGGCCGCGCAGGAAGCCGCCAGAGAATGGAACATCGTCATGCAGCTGTTGAATCAGATGACCAGCCTTTTGGGTGGTGAAGTCCTCAACGGCAGCGAATATGCGGAATTGTTCCAGCTGCTGTTGCGTAGTTCGGATTTGGGGCATATCCCGCAGATGATGGATGCGGTGATTTTCACCTCGGCAGGTAAAATGCGTCTGGACGATCCGGCGTATGTATTTGTGCTGGGTCTGGCAGAAAATGAATTTCCGCAGGCACCCGGCGATCGCGGTCTGTTGACCCATGCGGACCGGGATCAGCTGATGGCGCAGGATGTGGATTTGCCGGACTCCTTTGAGAACCGTGCTGTGCGTGAGCAGATTTGTTTTTATAAAGCACTGACGGCAGCAAGTAAAGGTCTGTGGCTTAGCTGGCCGGAAGGCCAGGCGTTGCCTTTGACTGGTGCGCTGGAAATGCTGCGTGCCAATGGACTGAAAGAACCTACGTTGGTTCCGCTGGACTATGCGGCAACGCCGGCGGCAGCACTGGACCATCTGGGCGGAATCTGGAATAAAAACGATCAGGAAACCGCTGACCTGTACGCCGCGTTGCAGCAGCAGCCGGAAACAACGGATATTTTGGCGGCGATGCGCCGCACCGCAGAGGATAAGCCTTGCGAGATTCTGGATTTGGACACCATGGCGCAAATGCTGGGCAACGCGGTACGCATATCGCCCAGCCAGATGGAAAAGTATTACAGCTGCCGATACGGATACTTCTTGCAGTATGTATTGGGCTTGCGCCCACGCCAGAAAGCAGAATTGACACCCAACCACAGCGGCAGCCTGATGCACTGGGTATTGCAGATGGCGCTGGACCCGCAGCCCAATCCGTATTCGGACTGGAAGCTGGTTCCGCTGACGGAGATGACAGATGAACAGTGTGCTGAGCTGGCCAGCCGCCTAACCGATGAGTACGTGCGGCTGTATATGCCGGATTCAACGGCACGGTTTGCGTATTTGATTCGCCGCCTGAAGCGCAGTTTGTCTGGGCTTCTGGTTTACTTGCGAGATGAACAGCGTCAGGGCGGCTTTGACCCGGCAGCCTGCGAACTGGGTATCGGCAAGGGTGTAGGCTGTATGCCGCCTCAGATTTATCAACTGCCCAATGGCAGAACGGTGGAAATTATCGGCACGGTAGACCGAGCCGACAGTTGGACCGACGAGGACGGCCAGCAGTGGGTGCGTGTGGTGGACTACAAGACCGGCACGAAATCCTTTGATTTGAAGGAAGTGTACTGTGGTCTGGACTGCCAGATGCTGCTGTACCTGTTTAC
>JAHHRK010000085.1 GCA_020025795.1 Faecalibacterium sp.
TTCAGGCCTTCCGGAGCAGCAATCAGACCGATGAACTTGATGCGCTTTGCGCCGCGCTTCTTGATCATGTTGATTGCATCGATAGCGGAACCGCCGGTAGCCAGCATGGGGTCCAGAACCAGAACGTCACGCTCAGCGATGTCGGAGGGCAGCTTGCAGAAGTATTCCACGGGCTGCAGAGTGGTTTCGTCACGGTACAGGCCGATGAAGCCAACCTTTGCTGCGGGGATCAGGCTCAGCATACCGTCCAGCATGCCCATGCCAGCGCGCAGGATGGGAACCAGAGCCAGCTTACGGCCAGCCAGGACCTTGGTGCGTGCCACGGTAACGGGGGTCTCGATCTCGACTTCCTCAGTGGGCAGGTCGCGGGTAGCTTCGTAGCACAGCAGGTTTGCGATTTCGCTTACCAGATCACGGAACTCCTTGGTGCCGGTCTGCTTGTTGCGCAGCAGGCTGATCTTGTGCTGAATCAGGGGATGGTCAACGATCATAGGTTTCATAAGTGTTGCTCCTTTTATTTGAATTGAATTTACGTACAAAGGAAAGAGATCAACGATTCTCAATCGCCATCAACTTGGCAATACGGCCATCGTGACGGCCACCCTCATATTCGGTATTCAAGAACAGGTCTACCAGCTGGCAAGCCAGGCCAGGGCCTACAACACGGCCACCCATGCACAGGGCGTTTGCGTCATTGTGGCGGCGGGTGTACTCGGCGCTGAATGCGTCAGAGCAGCAGCAGGCACGAATGCCCTTGACCTTGTTAGCGCTCATGCTGATGCCAACGCCGGTGCCGCAGAACAGCAGTGCTTTGTCGCACTCGCCGGAAACAACAGCATCACAGGCAGGCAGAGCCATATCCGGATAATCCACGCTGGCTTCCGAGTGGGTGCCGAAATCCTTGTAGGCGATACCCAGCTCGTCCAGGTGCTTCTTTACTTCTTCTTTCAGTGCGTAGCCGCCGTGGTCGGCAGCCAGAGCAATGGGCTTAGACATAAAATGTTCCTCACTTTACTTTAGGCATTGTTTTTCTGTGCGGACAGCTTTGCGGCACGTTCCCGCTCGGCCTGGCTCAACCGGTGATAATCCGGCAGCAGGGCGCTGGGGGCAACGCTTTCGCCGTTTGCGTGCATACGGGCGCCGACAACGCCTACTGCACCGCCACGTGCACAGCCCACAGCAGGGGCTGCAGCTACAACATCAGGCAGCTGACCGTATTTATTATAGCACAGGGCAGCGCCGTTACCAACAAAAAACACGGGCTTTTTGCAATTTTCTATAAAGGGCGCCAAGCTGTCTACGGATGCGGCATCGTCCGGGGTCAGGCGAGCGTGGCTTTCCAAATCAAAAGCAGCCCAGTAAACCTGGTTGCGGCGTGCATCCAGTGCAGCAATCACGGTGCCGCGGCCAGTGTGCTGATTGGCCAGAGCCTCCAGCGTGGAAACGCCAGCGCAAGGCGTGTTGAAAGGCAGTGCCATGCCTTTTGCAGCAGCCAGACCGATGCGCAGTCCGGTAAAGCTGCCGGGACCGGCGGTAACAGCATACAAGCCGATATCGCGGGGTTTCAGCCCGGTCATCTTCAAAGCAGTGTCCACCATCGGCATGATGGTTTCACTGTGGGTCAGGCCTGCTTCCAGGTAGCACTCATACAGCAGGCGGTCATCTGCCAGGACGGCAACGCCGGCGCTTTTTCCGGCGGTATCCAGGGCAAGAATATTCATAAGCTCACTCCCTCTATCGTAATGCAGCGGCCGTCCGGCTCGCCATCCATGCGCGCAATGTCGATGGTGATGGGCTGTTCGGCAGCCAGAATGTCGGCCAGGTTTTCGCTCCATTCGGCTGCGACGATAGCGCCCTGGTCCAGATAATCATAAAATCCGGCGGCGTAAAGGTCTTCTTCGGTATGGATGCGGTATAAATCAAAATGTGCCAGCGGGCGCGGACCGCGGTAATAATTGACGATGGCAAACGTGGGGCTGGAGGCCGGGTCGGTACAGCCCAGGCCCTGGGCCAGACCTTCACAAAAAGCGGTTTTGCCTGCGCCCAGGCCGCCGGTAAAGGCAATCAGCTCGCCGCCCTGTAAAACATCGGCAAGCCGCGCGCCAAGGGCGACCGTTTCGGCGCGGCTGTGGGTCACATATTGGGGCATGAAAAAAGCCCTCGCTTTCTATCTTGGAATTCTTAACATAATTGCCACAAGTATAATATAAAATAAGCGAGAGTTCAAGATTTGTTGCACCCAGGATAGTTTTGTGTTATCCTGATAATCTATAAAGCTTTTTTGGAAAGGGGGCGTGTCTGTGCTGAAAGGCGTGAAAAGCTATTGGAAACGCACCGACCGCGTATTGTGGTCGTTTTGTATTGCCAGCAGTGTATTCGCCTGCATCGTGCTGGCGTCCATTGGTTATAATCAGAAGGGCGGCTTTGTACGCGATGAATTAACAGGCGCCATCACAGGCATCGGTGGCTATCGCAGTGCGCTTGTGCAGGCGCTTGCGCTGTGCGGCGGTATGCTGTTTGCTGTCCTCATATCAAACATTGACTATCATAATCTGGTGGAAATTTGGCCAATCCATGCGGCGCTGGCCTGGGGCCTTGTTCTGCCAACATTGTTTGGCAGAATCGATATCATTAAAGACACCATCGTCATTGGCTACAATGCCAACAGTACAGATAACTATTCTTGGTATAAAATCGGTGGATTTACCATCCAGCCAACTGAGATTGCGAAGGTCAGTTTTATTTTGACGTTTGCCATGCATCTTTCCCGGGTGCGGGATCACCTGAATGAACCGTCTACTTTGTTCAAGCTGCTGCTGCATCTGGCGGTTCCGGCCCTGATTATTCATAAACAGGGTGACGACGGTACTGTGCTGATCTTTTTGGCGATCGGACTGTGTATGTTGTTCTCAGCAGGTTTAAGCTGGAAATATATCGTAGGTGCTTTGGCGGCAGGCGGCGGCGCATTGGCAGTGGCCTTTGCCTTTTTCAGTGATAAAATCGGCAAGAACTATCAGTGGCTGCGCATCCTGGCGGTGTACGATCCCGAAAATACCACCGGCTGGGCAATCAGCGAAGGTATGCGGCACGATTATACGTACCAGCAGGCGCTGGGCGAAACATCAATAGGTGCCGGGCAAATATTCGGGCGTGGCTTGTTTACCGGTGATTATGTGTATGTGCCGAACGCTTGGAACGACTTTGCGTTCAGTTGGATTGGCAATGCGGTGGGTTTTGTAGGAACTGCAATCGTGCTGGCAATTCTGTTTGGTATTGTAATACGCACATTGCAGGCAGGCGTGCGCAGCGTGGATGATCTGGGCACTTTTATCTGTACCGGTTTTGCTGGTGCCATGATGGCGCAGATCTTCGTCAATGTGGGTATGAACCTGCGTGTGCTGCCGGTTATCGGTGTTACGCTGCCGTTCTATTCTGCGGGTGGATCTTCGGCAATGATGATTTATCTATGCATCGGCTTGGTACTGAGCGTGTATATGCACAACAAAAAGACCTTGTTTGGCAAGCAATAACAAAACAAAAATGGGCAGACACAAAGCGTGTCCGCCCATTTTTGTTACAGGAGAAAAAAGCAATCAAACAACACACAGAAATCAGAAACTGTGTGCGTAAGTCTTAGAAACTGTGCATTCCTTCACGATAATCCAAATCGCCCTGATCCAAACCGCGCACCAGAATTTCGGCCGTGGCAATGTTGGTAGCGATAGGAACCGAGTGCATATCGCACAGCCGCATAATGGTTTGCTCGTTCGGTTCAGAAGGCTTTGCGTGTACCGCATCGCGGAAGAACAATACCATGTCTACTTCGTTGCAGGCAATCTGTGCAGCAATTTGCTGTCCACCACCCAGGCGGCCGGCTAAAAAGCACTTTACCGGCAGACCGACATTTTGAATCAGCAGATTGCCAGTGGTTCCGGTGGCAATCAGATTGTAACGGGATAGAATCGCACTGTATGCGGTGCAAAACTGAAGCATGAGTTCTTTTTTGGTGTCGTGGGCAATCAATGCAATCGTCATAAGGGACGATCCTTTCTATTCAAAATTCAAGGATACACAAATCAAATACAAGAGCAAAAGCGGTAATAAAAAGAACTGATATAACACTTATATTCTATCGATCAATGCCGAAAAAGTCAAGTTTTTGTTGGAAATTCATAAAATAATAAATAAAAGTGGCGTTTTACAAGGCTAAAATGCGAAATGACTGACACCTGTAATCGTTACATAATAACGCTTACGCTTTTCCCATGTCTACGTTTTTGTCAAAAGCTGCCTGTACCGCATCGATTACGGCACCACGCACACCGCGCTGCTCCAAAACGCGCACGCCCTGAATGGTACTGCCACCGGGGCTGCATACCGCGTCCTTCAAAGCGCCGGGATGCTGGCCGCTTTCCAAAACCATGCGTGCGCTGCCGACAACCATCTGGGCAGCGTATGCCAGTGCTTTATCGCGCGGCAAGCCCACAGCCACACCGCCGTCGGCCAGTGCCTCGATGATCGGGTACAGGAATGCAGGGCCGCAGCCGGATACCGAGCTGGCAGCATCGATCAGCGTTTCAGCAAGCGGATCTACCAGGCCGGCAGGCTGCAGCATGGCAGTAAGGCTAGCCTGCTCTGCTTCGGTCAGATCCAGAGTGCAGTATTGGATCACACCGGCACCGATGGCGCAGGGGGTGTTGGGCATGATGCGTACAACGGGATAGTTTCCACCGGACATTTCACGGATGCGCTCCATCGTCAGGCCGGCAGCCATGGAAACCAGCACGGTACGGCCGGATTTCGCTGCCAGAACAGGGGCAATGTCTGCCAGCATGGCCTCCATCATTTGCGGCTTTACCCCCAAAAAGACCCAGTCACAGGCAGCGGCATCTGCATTGGTGCCAGTATGGCAGCCCAGCTGCTGGGCCAGCTTTTCTGCTTTTTCCGGGCTGCGGTTTGCCAAAATGACAGACTTCGGGTCGCAGCTTTTGCAGACGGCACGGGCAATGGCGCTGCCCATATTGCCGCAGCCGATAAATCCAATGGTACACATAAGAAAACCTCGCTTTTCTCAAGAAAAAATTTTACTTATAAAATAGTATATCATGCAGACAGGCACAGAAAAGGGAGGATTGAATGAAAATTTTGTAAATGATAAAAAAGCCTTTCATTTCTCAGACCGACTGCTATAATGAAAACG
This sequence comes from Faecalibacterium sp., assembly GCA_020025795.1. GTDB lineage: Bacteria > Bacillota > Clostridia > Oscillospirales > Ruminococcaceae > Faecalibacterium. The sequence goes on from JAHHRK010000085.1 coordinate 5,201, forward strand.
AACTACGGCACTGCTGCAAAAGTGCCTCCGCCCGGATACAGAGTGGTCAGAAAGGAAGTTGCAGATATGATTTGGATACTTTTGACGATATGCATTGTTCTGGTGCTTGGTTATGTGCTGCTGCTGCGCGGTCGAGTGAAAAATCCAGACTGTCAAAAATTTGATGGCTGGCTGTATGCCCATCGCGGCTGCTTCAACATGGCCGGAGAAGAAAAAATTCCGGAAAATAGCCGTGCTGCATTCCGTCGTGCCGTAGAAAAAGGTGTGGGCGTGGAGTTGGATGTACATCTGCTGGCAGATGGCGGCCTGGCCGTCATTCATGACAGCAACCTGAAACGTGTCACTGGCCGCGAAGGCACGGTAGAGGATTTGACCACAGACCAGCTGGCAGAGTATCATCTGCTGGGCACCGAGGAAACCATTCCTACGTTCCAGGATGTTCTGGAGATTTTTCAGGGTACGACCCCGATTATTATTGAGCTGAAAACCTATCGCCGTAACGAAGCTGCTTTGTGCCAGGCTGTGTGTGAGGCGGTCAAGGACTATCAGGGTCTGTACTGCATGGAGAGCTTTGACCCGTCTGTTGTGCGCTGGCTGCGCAAAAACCGGCCGGAAATCGTGCGCGGTCAGCTGTCCGAAAATATGTTCAAAACCAAAAAACAGACCAAAATGAACGGCTTTATGGCATTCGGCGGTACATATCTGCTGCTGAATCCGCTGACCCGCCCCGACTTTATTGCGTATCGTTATGCGGACCGGAGCAATCTTTCCAACCAGATTTGCCTGAATGTATGGGGAATGCGCGGTGTCAGCTGGACGCTGCGCAGCCAGGAAGAATTGGACACTGCCCGGCGGGAAGATTTGTGGCCGATTTACGAAGGCTTTGAACCAGATGTGGAAGGCTTTGATACCGAAGAAGCATGAGAAGAAAGGCGGACACCATGTACAAAAACACGACGCTCTGTTATCTGGAACAGGACGGCTGCTGGCTGATGATGCACCGCATCAAAAAGAAAAACGATGTCAACCAAGATAAATGGGTTGGCGTTGGCGGCAAGTTTGAACCGGGTGAAAGCCCGGAAGATTGCCTTGTACGTGAGGTGTGCGAAGAAACGGGTCTGCATTTGACGGATTACAAATTCCGCGGTGTGGTGACCTTTGTATCCGACCAGTGGGAAGCCGAGTATATGCATTTGTTTTCTGCCACGGGCTGGACGGGTGAGATGATCGACGGCGATGCCTGCGTGGAAGGAAAACTGGAATGGGT
>JAHHRK010000086.1 GCA_020025795.1 Faecalibacterium sp.
CTTCTTACGCTCCTTCATACGAGGATCGCGGGTCAGGAAGCCAGCCTTCTTCAGGGTGGTGCGCACATCGCCGCTCTGCAGCATAGCGCGGGACAGGCCGTGGCGGATAGCGCCAGCCTGGCCGGAAACACCGCCGCCAGCAACGCGAACGACAACGTCGTACTCGTTCTCAACGCCCAGCAGAACCAGCGGGCTGCGAACGATCAGCTTCAGGGTCTCCAGACCGAAGTAGTTGTCAATGTCACGATCGTTGATGGTGACCTTGCCGGTGCCCTTGTAAACGCGAACGCGGGCAACGGAATGCTTACGACGGCCGGTGCCGTAGAAATATTCTTTGGTTTCGTACATGTTCGGTTGCCTCCTTAGAACTCAACGGTCTCGGGCTTCTGAGCAGCGTGCATGTGCTCAGCGCCCTTGTAGCAGTGCAGACGGGTCATAGCCTTAGCGCCCAGGGTGTTGCTGGGAACCATGCCCTTAACAGCGTAGGTCATAGCCAGATCGCTGTTCTCAGCCATCAGCTTGCTGTACTGAACCTTCTTCAGGCTGCCAACGTACAGGCTGTGGCTGTAGTGGAACTTCTGCTCCAGCTTCTTGCCGGTCAGAACTGCCTTGTCGCAGTTAACGATAACAACGAAGTCACCGCAGTCCACGTTGGGGGTGAAGTTAACCTTGTTCTTGCCGCGCAGCAGCACAGCAGCCTCTGCAGCGACGTGGCCCAGGGTCTTGCCGGCAGCGTCGAGCAGGTACCACTTGCGCTCGACTTCAGCGGGCTTTACCAGAGTAGTGCTCATATCTTTTCCTCCATTTGAAAGTGTCCCGCAAAGGGGACTATCATAAAATCAACCAAACAGCGACGAATGCAGCTGAGGTTTTTAAATTCATACACGCTTTTCGTATCAGCGCGAGGAATAGTATACAGCATCGCCGTTTTTTCGTCAATAGCTTTTCCCGGATTTTTTCGGTGCAGGTCCGCCTTGCTTTCATTTACTCTCGTTTTCTCTTGTTTTCTCTTGTTTTCTAAAATGGCAATTTTGAAAAATTTTGATTGTTCCACAAAAAACAAATCTTTTCTGCATACAACCTGCCGAAAAATCCGCGGAAAATCATTTTTTTAGCGCCTGTTTTGTGGTATACTATCTGGGATTCTTATATAATGTAAACAGGAGCGTATATGGCAAACACAAATATGCAGCGGCTCTGCGGCTTGATGCGCAAGGCCGTGCAGGATTATGAAATGATCGCCCCCGGCGACCGTATTCTCGTAGGCGTGTCCGGCGGCAAAGACAGCATGGCCCTCTCTGTGGGACTTTTGATGCTGAAGGAATACATCGGCTTTGATTTTTCCGTTGTACCCGTCACGCTGGACCCCCAGTTCGGCCATGTACCCATGGACACGGCCCCCTTGCAGGAGCTGTTCGACCGTTACGGTGCCGAGTATCACGTCCGCACCACCGATATCGGGCCGGTAGTCTTTGATTACCGTAAGGAAAAGAACCCCTGCTCCCTGTGCGCAAAACTGCGCCGCGGCGCGCTGCACACAGCTGCGCAGGAGCTGGGCTGCAACAAAGTTGCGCTGGGCCACCATCTGGACGACGCAATCGAAACCTTTTATATGAATCTGTGGCGTGAAGGCCGCATTGGCTGTTTTTCCCCTGTGACCTATCTGTCCCGCCGGGATTTGACCATGATTCGGCCCATGCTGCTTGCCACCGAGCACGAAGTGATCCGTGCCGTGCGTGAACAGCAGCTTCCCATCGTAAAAAGCCACTGCCCCATTGACGGCACCACCGTGCGGCAGGAAACGAAAGAATTCGTAGCAGAGATGTGCAAGAAAGATCCTGCCTTCCGCCAAAAGACCCTGCACGCATTGCAGGAAAGCGGCATTGACGGCTGGGCACCCAAACACACCGGCCGCATGAAACCCTAACCTGAAAAGGAGAGCCTTTTTATGCCTTTGGATTTTGAACGACACACCTGGGTAGAAATTGATCTGGACGCCCTGCATCACAACTGGAATGTGGTCCAGGCGTGCGCCGGCAAGCTCCCCCTTTGTGCCGTAGTGAAAGCCGACGCCTACGGCCATGGCGCTGTACCCTGTGCCCGCGCATTTGCACAGGCAGGTGCCGCATGGCTGGCAGTCAGCTGCCTTGCCGAAGCAACGCAATTGCGCCGTGCCGGGCTTACGCTGCCCATTTTGATCCTGGGCTATACCCAGCCGGGCTTTGCCCCCATGCTGGCGCAGCAAAATTTGACCCAGACCTGTTTTTCTCCGGAATATGCCCAGTTGCTCAGTCAGCAGGCACAAGCCGCTGGCGTAACCGTATCGGTTCACTTGAAAGCAGACACCGGCATGGGCCGCATTGGCTTTGACCTGCGCACCGATTTTGATGCCGCCGTAGCCCAGATGCTGGCTGTGTATGATCTGCCCGGCTTGCAGGTTACCGGAATGTTCCAGCACTTCTCGGTCGCAGACAGCGAAGCCCCAGACGATATCACCTACACAAACGAGCAGTATGCACTGTTCTGCCGCGCTTACGAAGCGTTGGCAAAGGCTGGCCACGCACCGGAACTGCTGCACTGCGATAATTCCGCTGCAACCCTGCTGCATCCGGATTGGCCGTCTAGCCTGCCTGCCAATCGCTGCATGGCACGCCCCGGCATTGTTTTATACGGTTTTGCCCCCGACGGCACCCATCTGGAACAAGACCTGCACCCGGTAATGCAGCTGAAAACGCTGGTCAGCCAGGTCAAGACGTTACAGCCCGGACAATCCGCCGGATATGGCCGTGCATTCACTGCCAGCCAGCCCACCCGTATTGCTACCCTTTGTGTTGGCTATGCCGACGGCTATCCCCGCAGCCTGAGCTGCGGCAAAGGCGTTGCAGAAATCCACGGCATCGCCGCACCCGTGGTAGGCCGTGTTTGCATGGATCAGATGCTGGTAGATGTCAGCCATATTCCGCAGGTCAAGGCCGGTGACGAAGCCATTCTCTGGGGCGGCAGCGTATCCGACACTGCGCAGACCATCGCAGACAAAATCGGCACCATTCCTTATGAAGTGCTTTGTATGCCCAGCCGCCGTGTTCCGCGCCTATACCGACAGGGCGACCAGCTGATTGAAGTGGCAGACTATTTGAACGATTGATTTTGGAAAACACAAGCGTACTTGTAGAAGATAGAATTTGTTAAAATCGGAGGACCCTATGGCAAGAGATAACATTCGCAATTTCTGCATCATCGCCCATATCGACCACGGTAAATCCACCCTGTCCGACCGCATTTTGCAGTTGACCCAGAGCGTGGACGAACGCACCATGCAGGACCAGATCCTGGATGATATGGAGCTGGAAAAGGAGCGTGGCATTACCATCAAGGCACGCGCCGTCACCATGCGTTATAAAGCCCAGAACGGCAAAGAATACGATTTCAACCTGATTGACACCCCGGGTCACGTTGACTTTGCTTACGAAGTCAGCCGCAGCCTGGCTGCCTGCGAAGGTGCGATTCTGGTCGTTGATGCCAGCCAGGGCGTAGAAGCTCAGACCCTGGCCAACACATACATGGCTCTGGAACATGACCTGGAGCTGGTTCCCATTCTGAACAAGATCGACCTGCCCAGCGCTCACCCGGACGAAGTGGCACAGGAAGTGGAAGACGTGATTGGTCTGCCCTGCCTGGATGCCCCCCGCGTTTCCGCCAAGAACGGCATTAACATCGAAGCCGTCCTGGAGCGTGTGGTTGAGGACATTCCTGCCCCCACCGGCGACCCGGATGCACCGCTGAAGGCGCTGATTTTCGACAGCATCTATGACAGCTACAAGGGTGTTATTGTTTACATTCGTGTGTTTGAAGGCACCGTCAAGGCAGGCGACACCATTCGCCTGATGAGCACCGGCGCCGAATTTACGCTGGTCGAAGTCGGTCACATGGGCGCTACCGCTCTGGCTCCCTGCGATAAACTGGAAGCCGGCGAAGTCGGCTACCTGACCGCATCCATCAAGACGGTGCAGGATACCCGTGTTGGCGATACTGTCACACTGGCAAACCGCCCCACTGCGGAAGCAATGCCCGGCTACCGCCAGGTAAAGCCCATGGTGTTCTGCGGTATTTATCCCGCCAACGGCGCCGATTACCCGGATTTGAAGGACGCACTGGAAAAGCTACAGCTGAACGATGCTTCTCTGACCTTTGAAAAGGAAACCAGTACCGCGCTGGGCTTTGGTTTCCGCTGTGGTTTCCTGGGCCTGCTGCACATGGAAATCATCACCGAGCGTCTGGAACGCGAGTTTGATCTGGACCTGATTACCACCACGCCCGGCGTTGAATACCGTCTGACCCTGACCGACGGTACCGTCGAAATGATTTCTAACCCCTCCGGTTATCCGGACCCCACCGAAATCGCTTTGCAGGAAGAGCCGTTTGTGGACGTACACGTTTACACGCCCAATGACTATGTGGGCAGCCTGATGGAGCTGTGCCAGAATAAGCGCGGCATTCTGGTCGACATGAAGTACATGGACCAGACCCGTGTGGACCTGCACTACGAAATGCCGCTGGGCGAAATCGTATACGACTTCTTTGATGCTATCAAGAGCCGCAGCCGTGGCTACGCCAGCTACGATTACGAGTTCAAGGAGTTCCGCCCCAGCGAGCTGGTCAAACTGGACTTCCTGTTGAATGGCGATCCTGTGGACGCACTGTCCATGATCGTCTTTAAGGACAACGCTTACGCCAAGGGCCGCCGCATCTGCGAGCGCCTGCGTGATAATATTCCCCGTATGCTGTTCGAAGTGCCGGTACAGGCAGCCGTAGGCGGCAAGATCATTGCCCGTGAGACGGTTAAGGCCATGCGCAAGGACGTTCTGGCCAAGTGCTACGGCGGCGATATTTCCCGTAAGAAGAAGCTGCTGGAAAAGCAGAAGGAAGGCAAGAAGAAGATGCGCCAGCTGGGCAGCGTACAGCTCCCCAGCGAGGCCTTCACTGCCGTGCTGAAGCTGGACAGCGCCGACGACTAAACAAAACAAAAATTCCCGGCTGCTCACACCGAGCGGCTGGGAATTTTTACATATAGTGCAGCTTGCAGGAAACTCGATTTTTTTGCCTCTCTTATGCTATACTGAAAACAACGTACCATTACAGGAGGACACAATTATGGTAAAACGTATTCTGGATTTAACCCCGGCCGAAATGACGCATCTCACTCGTGAGGAGCTGTTGTATTCTTTGGCAGGCAGCGAAGGGCGCGTGCTGGCCAGCGAAACCATCGGCACCATTTCGCCGCTTTTGAACGACATCACCAACGCCGAATATGCCGCCGCCATGGGCGCAGATATTCTGCTTTTGAATATGTTCGATGTGCGCCAACCCGTAGTACAGGCGCTGCCCAAGGTTGAGCCGCAGGAAACCGTGCGCGAAGTCAAGCGGCTCACCGGCCGCATTGTCGGCATCAATCTGGAGCCTGTGGACCCGGCCGCTGTCGCTGACGACGATTCCGTGTGGAAGATGAGCGCCGGCCGCTATGCCACCGCCGAAAATGCAGTTCTGGCACGCGACATGGGCGTGGATATGATCGTACTCACCGGCAACCCGGGCAACGGCGTTTCCAACGAAGCAATCACAGCTTCTCTGCGGTCGATTTCCGCCGCTGTCGGCAGCGATATAGTTCTGGTTGCCGGCAAGATGCACGCCTCCGGTGTGATTTCCGAAGGCGGCGAAAACATCATCACGAAAGCCGACATCGACCAGTTTGTCGAAGCCGGTGCGGACATTATCCTTTTGCCTGCACCCGGCACGGTGCCTGGCATCACTACCGAGTATATCCGCAGTTTGGTCAGCTATGCACACAGCCTGAACAAGCTGACCATCACTTCCATTGGCACTAGCCAGGAAGGTGCCGATGTGGACACCATCCGCCGCATTGCGCTGGAATGTAAAATGACCGGAACCGACATTCATCACATCGGTGATTCCGGCTATGTGGGCATGGCTCTGCCGGAAAACATTCAGGCTTACGGCGTAGCCATTCGCGGCATCCGCCATACGCACCGCCGCATGGCGATGTCTCTGGCACGATAACTGCCAAAATTGTAAAGAAAAAAGCTGCTCATTGATTCCAGATGAGCAGCTTTTTCTATTTCTTCTTATTTGCGCACCAGAGCCACCACATTTTCGATATGCTCGGTATGGGGGAACATATCCACCGGCTGGATGGTTTCCACCTGATAGCCCAGCTTCGTCAGCTGACGCAAATCGCGGGCCAGACTGTCCGGGCCGCAGCTCACATATACAATACGGCGCGGTGCCATTTTTGCCACAGCTTGCAAAAAGGCTTCGGTCGAGCCTTCGCGCGGTGGGTCCATAAACACCACATCCGCCGTCTGGCCCTTTTCGGCAGCATCCAC
>JAHHRK010000087.1 GCA_020025795.1 Faecalibacterium sp.
CGTTGAAGTAATTGTTATCATAGGTAAAACGCACCGGCAGACGCTTAATGATAAAACTGGGCAGCTCTTTGCAAGGACGCCCCCACTGCTTTTCCGTGTAGCCGTTGATGAGCTTTTCATAGATATCCGTACCGACCAGGCTGATTGCCTGTTCTTCCAGGTTTTTCGGCTCGGCAATCCCTGCCGCAGCACGCTGCTGCTCAATCTTTTCCTGTGCCTGGGCAGGAGTAATTACACCCCACATCTTATTGAAGGTGTTCATATTAAAAGGGAGATTATAAATCTCGCCCTTGTAATTGGCTACCGGGCTGTTGGTATACCGGTTAAAGACCGCAAACTGGTTCACATAATCCCACACCTGCTGATTATTGGTGTGGAAAATATGTGCGCCATACTGATGCACCTGAATGCCTTCCATCTCGTGGGTGTAGATATTGCCGGCAATGTGATCTCGCTTATCAATCACCAGGCAGGTCTTACCTGCTTTTTTTGCCTCATGCGCAAACACCGCACCGTACAAGCCGGCACCCACAATCAGGTAATCATACTGTTTTTCCATAACTTCCTCATTTTCCGCAGCGATATCAAATCTTACTGATTCGACTGTTGATGAAGCTCACAATCCGATTTGCGCAATCCTCAATTGCACTGGTATCTTCGCCTTCGACCATGACACGAATCTTAGGCTCTGTGCCGGACACACGCACCAATACGCGGCCCATGCCCATCAGCTTCTGCTGCTCGTTTTCGATAAAGCCGGCGATCACGTCGTCGCTCTTATAGAAAGCCTTCTGCTTTGCAGACGCCTTCACATTGATCAATACCTGCGGGAACTGCTGGTACACATTGTTCAGCTCGCTCATCTTCTTGCCGCTCTCAGCCAGTACGCGCAGCAGCTTGCCGCCGGTCAGCTCGCCGTCACCGGTAGTAGCATAGTGCGCCAAAATCACATGGCCGCTCTGCTCGCCGCCGATCATATAACCGTTCTCGCGCATATTTTCCAGCACATAGCGGTCGCCAACAGCAGTGCGCTCCGTGCGAATGCCCTGCTTTTCCATAAACTTCATGAAGCCCAGGTTGGACATAACGGTCACCACGGCAGTGTCGCCTTCCAGCTGGCCGTTCTTCTTCATGTCCATGCCCAGCAGTGCAATGATCTTGTCGCCGTCGATCTCGTTGCCCTTTTCATCACAGGCCAGGCAGCGGTCTGCGTCGCCATCAAAAGCCACGCCGCAATCAAAGCCGCCATCCAGCACAGCCTTTGCCAGGTTGTCCATATGGGTACTGCCCACACCGCGGTTGATATTGGTTCCGTCCGGAGAAACGCCGACAAAGGTGCACTCTGCGCCCAAACGCGGGAACAACTGCTGTGCAACCGCGGTGCTTGCGCCGTTTGCGCAGTCAATGCAGACACGCAGACCCTTCAGGCTGCCGCCAATCGACTGGTACAGGTGATCCACATAATCGCGCACGCCGTCGCTGCGAACAGACACGCTGCCCACCTCAGCACCGGTTGCCAGACGGATATCCTTGCAGTCGTTATCGATGTGTGCTTCAATTTCCAGTTCAATCTCGTCCGGCAGCTTATAGCCAGTTCCCGCAAAAATCTTGATACCGTTGAACTCCATCGGGTTATGGGATGCCGAAATCACGATACCAGCATCTGCCTCATACTTGCCGACCAGATATGCCACAGCAGGGGTGGGAATCACGCCCAGCAGCTCAACATCTGCGCCCACGCTGCACAGGCCGGCCGTCAAAGCAGCCTCCAGCATGCTGCCGGAAATACGGGTGTCGCGGCCAATCAGAATACGCGGTTTGTGTCCGGAATTGTTGGTCAGAACTGCAGCTGCGCCACGGCCGATCTTCATAGCCAGTTCGCAGCCCAGATCCTCGTCAGCGATGCCTCGCACACCGTCTGTTCCGAAATATTTACCCATAGCATTTTCCTCCTAAAATATAAAGTCAATGTGACTCTGTCGTTTTTTGGTTTTTCTCATTATACGACTTTCAGCGGAAGATTTCCATTATTATTATGTTTCTTGCTATGTTTTTTATAGATTTTCACAAAAGGCTTTTCTACCAGCCAGGTCAACAAAACAGCCGCAATCAGCGCCGCTACCCAGTAAAGCAGGTTGCTTTTTGCCATCCAAATTTCATCGCCCAACTGGTTTGGTGGAAGCTCGCCCTGCCAGGCCGGCAGATGAAACACATACTTCAGCCAAACCGACAGCATTTGATGCCACAAGTAGAAATTATAGCTTATTACCGACAAAAAATTCCAGATTCTCGCACCCGGCAGCGGCAACCCCAGCGAAAACAGCACCAGCATCATCGTCATGCAAAAGACCAGCGGCGTGCGCTGCTCCAGCTGCCACAGCTGATAGTCCGATGAATGATTCAGCTGCATCAGTAACCGGCTGATACACCAGAATGCGCCAAAACCCAAAGCTGTGCATATTGCACGACAAAACCAGTTCTGCATCCATTTGCTGCGTCCCAATGCTGCGAACAAAAGTGCGCCCCACATGCCCAGTGCCAGCGTACTGGCAAAGGCGGGCAACTGATTGAAGCACATACTATATGCGTTGGTTCCGTATTGAGGGACAACGTGCCATCGCCAGAGCGCCTGCACCGCAAACAGTGCTGTGCCCGTCCAGATTGGTGCGCGAACCATCGCCTTTGCCAAAAGCGGAAAAAGCAGATAAAATCCGGTCAAAATCGTCAGCGTCCAGGTAGCACCGTTCAGGTTTGTGTATAGATAGGATTCCGGGAACAGCGCCTGGGTCATAGTCAGATGCGCTGCCACGTCCTTCCAGTGCAAAGCGGATGCACCTTTCCAGCAAATGGTCATCACAAGTGCCGCCAGGATACTTATATAATAGGATGGCAAAATCCGCACCGCCCGCTTTTTATAGAAGGGCAGCGGATCGATTGGCGAAAATGCTTTTCCCTGTGCACGCGCATTGGCATACGGCAAAAACAGGCAAAATGCGCTCAGCATAATCATGCCGTCTACCCAGGCTGCGCCGCTGCGTGCCAAATAGGTCAGCTTGCCTGCGCCCTGCCAGCTTTGCTGCCAGATATGAAACCAGCCAACCATACCCACGGCAAGCACGCGAAATGCATTTGCCGCCGTGGGACGTGTCAGCTCTGTTTCCTTAAATTGTGCACTTGGCCGATTTACAACACCCATTCGCCGTTTTCAAAAATCTGAATGGTGCGGCCATCACGGGTCAGGCCAGTGATGTTGGTATCCTCAGCACCCACCATAACGTCCTCGTGGATGTCAGAGTGGTTCATGCCATGTGCCAGCAGCTCGTCCTGGGACATTTCCTTGCCGCCCTTGCAGGTGCTGGGGTAGCTGTCGCCAAAAGCGATGTGGCAAGCTGCATTCTCGTCGAACAGTGTGTTGTAGAACAGCAGACCGCTGCGGTTGATGGGGCTGGATGCGGGCACCAGAGCCACTTCGCCAATGCTGCGTGCGCCTTCATCACTATCCAGCAGTTCGCCCAGCAGTGCTGCGTTTTCTTCTGCGCCGTGCTCGACCACGCGGCCGTCCTTGAAGGTCACATGGAAGCCCTTAATCAGCTGGCCATTGTAAGCATAGGGCTTGGTGCCGTAGACAATGCCGTTCACCTTATCCTTATGCGGAGCGGTGAACACTTCTTCGGTGGGGATGTTGGGCAAAAATTCGGTACCGCGCTCATTCAGGCTGACAGCACTTTCCCACACAGCATCATCTGCCAAACCAACGGTCAGGTCGGTGCCATTGGAGCTGGTCATGTGAACGGATTCAAAGTCATATTCGTTCATCTTGTTCTTCAAGTCAGTCAGGTGATCCAGATGTGCCTTCCATGCGGTAACAGGATCGCCATCGGTCACGCGGCATACCTTGAAGATGGCATCCCACAGCTTCTCCATTGCCACATCCACCGGCTCACCGGGGAATACGATCTTTGCCCAGCTCTCGCTCGGCATTGCAGCGATGCACCACTGAATCTTGTCATTCATGGTGTACACACGCCAGGGCTTCAGCACTGCGCGACGTGCCATGCCGACGCGATTGATCTTTGCAGCATCCAGGCCGTTGTAAATTTCCGGATCATCTGCCAGCAGGTGCAGCACGCAGACACCGCCTTCGCTTTCCGCAAAGTCCAGATAGCTGCGCAGCACGTAAGGCTTCACATCGCACAGTGCTTCTTCGCTGCCCATGTCCATACGGATACGGCTGCAAGCTTCGTCGGCCCAGTCCACACGCACGTCACGCGCACCGGCTGCAAAAGCAGCTTTTACGCAAAGGCGCGTCAGAGGAGCGGTTTCCAAATTTGCATTGATAATCAGGGTCTGACCGGGCTGGACATTTACACCAACGCGAACAATAAAATCAGCATATTTTTCAAGCAGTTCATGATTCATAGTAGTTTCTCCTTTTTTCATTTACTTTCCCGATAATCTATGCATCTATAATGTATGCACTTATGAGAAATTATAGCGCAAAGCTCCGCAGTTGTCTATCTTCCATCCAAGCCGAGGTTCTCTTTTCTTTTTTGCTTTTTCCTGCACTTGATTCCATCTCGGTTTCGCTGTACAATTTTTATAGTTAGGCGTTTCCCACGCCTTTTCTCATTTGTATGATTTTCGGGGCCAGCGCCCCACTTACGGAAGGATTTTTTCTATGCCCAATATTATTGAAATTACCGACTTTTCTGCGCCGGAGCTGGATCTGTTTGCTCGCCTGACCGAAGTCCAGCTGCGCAACAAAAAAGAGCCGGAAAAAGGCATTTTCATTGCAGAAAGCACCAAAGTTATCGGCACCGCACTGGATGCCGGATACGAGCCGCTGGCATTTCTGATGGAACGCAAGCACATTGACGGCAACGCCAAGGAGCTGCTTGCTCGCTGCGGCGATGTTCCGGTTTATACAGCAGAAAATGAATTGCTTGCCCAGCTAACCGGCTATGCCCTTACCCGCGGCGTTTTGTGCGCCATGCGCCGGCCTAAGCCCTTGACCGCCGACCAGGTATGCGCAAATGCAAAACGCATCTGTGTCTTGGAAGGCATCGTGGACTCCACCAACATTGGTGCGATTTTCCGTTCTGCTGCCGCACTGGGCATGGACGGTGTACTTTTGACCCCCACCTGCTGTGATCCGCTGTACCGCCGGGCTGTGCGCGTCAGCATGGGAACGGTATTTCAGATTCCCTGGGCACGCATCGGCGACACTGCTGCCGACTGGCCCGCACAGGGTCTTGCACAGCTGAAGGAATACGGCTTCAAAACAGCCGCTCTCGCCTTGAGCGATACCGCCGTCAGTATTGAGGACCCCTGCCTGCAGGCACAAGAAAAGCTGGCTGTCATTCTGGGCACCGAAGGCGACGGCCTGTCTGCACACACCATCGCCGGCTGCGACTACACCGTATGCATCCCCATGTATCACGGCGTCGATTCGCTGAATGTTGCCGCCGCCAGTGCGGTAGCCTTCTGGCAGCTGCGCGCTAAATAAATGGCTTTTTTGTAAACGATTCAGCCTGTTCGTTGACAATCCGCTCAGTGGCAGATACTCTTATCGTACGCTCCATACAATATGTCGATTTCTCGAAAGAAAGGATTTCTATGAAACTGGAATGGAACAGCTGCCTGCGCATCGGCAGCACCATTGTAATCACATACCTGATTATTCATTACTGGCAGGCTTTTGCCGGTCTGGCAAGTCTGGCGCTGGGCGCAGCAATTCCGCTGCTGCTGGGCTGCGTGATTGCCTATATTCTGAATATTCCCATGAGCTTTTTTGAACGAAAGCTTTCCTTTTCCAAATGTCCCAAATTAAAGCGTCCCGTCTGCATGGTATTGGCTTTTGCCTGCATTCTGCTGGTGTTCGCACTGGTGTCCGGCATGGTTCTGCCGGAACTGGCCTCCTGCCTCAAGCTGCTGTTCAACCAGCTGCCCGGTGCGCTGACTAAACTGTTCACCTGGCTGGAGACCAACTTCAACTGGACCGTTTCGCCGCAGCTGCTTCCCTCTAACTGGTCCGCCACCGACTGGGAAGGTCTGCTTGCCACAGCAGGCAACTGGCTGCTCTCCGGCATTGGCGGCACCATGAACTCTCTGGTCGGCGCTGTCAGCAGTACCTTCTCCGCAGTGGTCACCATGGTACTTTCTCTGGTCTTTGCAATTTATCTGCTGGCCGGTAAGGACTGGCTAAACCGTCAGCTGAGCACCTTGATCCACGTTTATCTGGGCGATAAGGTGCTGGGCCGCATCACCTATGTGCTGTCCACTG
>JAHHRK010000088.1 GCA_020025795.1 Faecalibacterium sp.
GAATACTGGACGAGCATTGTTGTTGTAGCACCAGAAAAAGTAGAGTTCAGATAAGATATCTCCGGTTGACGCGGTGATAAAACAAGAAAGGAAAATGATTATGACTATCAAGGTAATTGACATTTCTAAGCACCAGCAGAGCTTTCACCCTGCGGCTGCGAAATCCGCTTGTGTGGATGCAGTCATGCTGCGACATGCATATGGTACCAAGGCAGACGATATGGCGCTGAGCTGGGCATCGGGCATCAAAGAACAGAGCTTGCCTCTGGGCGGCTATGGCTTTGCTACCTGGCACTACAAATCGAAGAATGGCGGCAGCGTGGCTACCGCTCGCGCCCTGATGCACCAGCAGGTGCAGAGCTGGATTGATACGACCAAACAGAGCGGCTGTGATTTCTGGTTTGCTGTAGATCAGGAGTTGGAGCGCGGCCAGCAGATGGGCCTTGGCAAACACGACAATACGATGCTGCTTAACGAGGCCTGCGATATGCTGGCAGCTTCCGGTCTGCATCCCTGCATCTATTGTTCGGTTGCATGGGACAACAACTACATCCGCACCGCAGATCTGCGGTACAATTACTGGCTGGCTCGCTACTATGACGGCACGGCTGATTTCGGCGCCGTTGGTGCGGAGCTGTCTCATCTGCCGGATGGCAAGTATACCCGCTGGATGCGCCAGCTGCAGGACGCTGGCCGACTGGTGGGCTGGCAGTTTGCAAGTACCGGCTGTGGCCACAAATACGGTGCCGGCAGCGAAAACATCGACCGTAATGTATTTTATATGGCACCGGCGGTGTACAAGCCGGAGCTGGGCGAGGTGCATCCCCAGTCTGATGCACAGTACATTGCAATTGGCCCGCTGTCTTCTGGCGATCAGGCCGCCGTGCATGCACAGCTTGATAAGCTGCAGGTGCCGGCACATACGGACACAGACGGTGTCATTTATACAGATGTGGCGCTGTCCACCGGCGATCAGGTAGCGATGATCCATCTGGCCACTACGCTGCTGGTACCTATCCGTCTGCAGGATGTTCCGTTTGGTCAGGAAGAACAGCCTGAGCCTGATGGCCCGTCTGAGCAGTACAGTGTAGTGTTTATGTCCATGGTGGTCAAGGGCGGCTTTGCCAGCGCAGCCGACGCCAGGGACTACATCGAGGCTATCTTGGGCAAGGATGCTATGGAGCGACTGAGCGTGAGCATCGCAGTCACTGGAAAGGTGGCATAACTGTGAACAATAAGATTGAAACCGCATTTACTTATCATGCACCGAAAAGCGGTCAGTTGGAAAAATATACGGAAATCCGCAGCAAGGCAAAGGAATTTGCGTATATGATTACGCAGCTTGTTCCGGATAGCCGTGAACAGAGCCTGGCCATCACGAAGCTGGAAGAGTGTGTAATGTGGGCAAACGCTGGGATTGCGAGAAATCAGTCGGTAGAGTAAGGAGGCTTAACCAGTGAAAACGGTTATTGCAGCAACAGGAAAGGAAGTCGTATGAAAATGGAAGTAATGGAATTTTTGAAAATCTACAAGGATGCAATGACGCACAATCCCTTTGTAGTCTTGGTTCTGGTATGCGTAGTGGCGGACACTGTATTTGGCTGCCTGCGTGCAGCTAAGTATCATGCCTGGAACTCCAGCCTGGGCATTGATGGCGGTATCCGCAAAGTAACGATGTTGCTGTCTGTGCTGTTCCTGGCACTGGTGGATCAACTGGTCGGCATCAACGTGATCAGCTGGCTGCCGGAAGCTGCAACGGCAGCACTGAGCGCAGTCAATATTTCTGCTATTGGTCTGGCAGAGTTCTTCTGTATTGTGTACATCCTGTATGAAGCTACCAGCATTCTGAAAAATTGGATGCTGTGTGGTGTTTGGGTCCCCACCGGCCTGAAGGATAAGCTGGCCGAGTGGCTGGATCAGATGACGGATGAAAGCAGCGTGTCCATTGTGGACACATTGGCACAGCCTGATAATAAGCAGATTCCTAAGAATAAGGTATAAGTAAAGCCCCCAACTGTCCGGAAAGTCCGAATGGTTGGGGGCTTTTTTTATGGTATAATAAAATTTTACGAGTTACTGTGGATAGGAACAAACAATGCAAAAGAATAACTATACACAAACAAGAGAGGTTCGGTACTTATAGCATCGCCTCCACCACAAAAAAAGACCGATTAAAACGATTCGTTTTAATCGGTCTTTTTTATTTGTTTAGAAGTTGTTTAAAAAAATAAATTATAGCGTAAAACCCTCTCGTGCTGGAACAAAATTGTTCGGTATGAGAGGGCCTTTATTTTGTACGCAATTTTACAAGGAAAGCTGACCCCGAGAAATATGAAAAATGCACAGCGTGCGAAAGACAAGGAAAATTGCATGTTCTCTTATAGAAAGTGACGAAGGTGTGGCTGAGTTTGACAAGGAGACACGAGTGTAATACGAGTAAGCGACGAATCAAAGCGGGCACAGATCATTTACATTGTGACATATATTGTGATACAGGGAGAGACGAAAGCAGGCGGGAACAGGCGAGCGCAAGCCACGGAATGGATTTTCAGAATGTGCAAAGGAATCACCAAGATACAATTACAGCTGGCACTGGGATACAGCACAGGCACATTAGATGTAAAAAAACAGAGATGCTTCGTAAATAAAGCGACGTTTGTGGGCAATAGTTGATTTTGAAAACTTTTGCGGTATAATGATGTCACTAAAAAGTAACTTGCAAGTAACTTGATGAAGGAAAAGGAGGAACAACGAATGGAAGTAGTGTCGGTGAATGCGTCCCAGAGGATTCAGCTGGGGCAGCAGGGCGAACATTTGGCACGGGAAATCGCTTTCGACTTCGCAGCATGGCAAAAGCAATATGGAGATGGTAATATCCAGCTTCAAATGCAGCGAAACGGAGATGGAATGCCATATCTGGTCCCGCTGCAGGTAAAAGGCAATTTGGCTATATGGAAGGTAGAAAGGCGTGATACCGAAAAGGCAGGTAAAGGTGAATTGCAGCTGATGTACACCGTAGGGGGCGAACGTGTAGCGAAAAGTCGCTGTTTTACTATTTTTGTGGCACCCAGCTTGAATAAGCCTGGCCCGGTGCCGCCTGTGGAGCAGGCGCTTGCAGATAAGATTGCACAGGATGCAAACAGAGCAGAAGCGGCTGCAGCAAAGGCGGAAGCATATACCCTCAACGCCCCTAAAGTAGTGAACGGTGCCTGGCATGTATGGGATGGCGAAGCCAACTCCTATGTGGATACGGGCGTATCGGCTACGGAACCTGGTCCGGCGGGACCAACCGGACCGCAGGGCGTGCCGGGCGAGCAAGGTGTACCAGGCCCGCGCGGCGAACAAGGTGCACCGGGTGAAGCCGGTCCGCAAGGCGTTCAGGGTGTGCAAGGTCGAGATGGTGCACCGGGTAAATCGGCATATGAACTGGCAAAGGTGAATGGATTCCACGGAACGGAACGGGAATGGCTTGATTCTTTGCGAGGGCAAAAGGGTGATTCCGGTAAAGACGGAAAAACGCCTGTGAAGGGTGTGGATTACAATACACCGCAGGATAAAAAGGAAATCCTGGATAATGTTTGCGTTTTTGTTACGACGTTTTTGCTGGATGGATGGCAGCAAGTCGGCGGCGAGTGGACGCAAACGGCCACTTGCACCGGTATGAAGGCGGCGTATGATGTGACATCTCCCTGGGGATATAAAACAGGCAATGCGAAAACAGACCAAGAGTTATCGGAAGGATTCAACAGACTTTTCGCCGGCAGAATGGAAACTTTGGACGGAGCAATCAAAGCTACTGTTTTGCTTAAGCCAATCTGTGATGTGCAGGTATATGTGCGGCGTGTGGTAAGAGACTAAAAGGAGGCAAACAAATGAAAGTATATGACGAAGCAGGACAACTGCTGACTTCTGCGCCGGATCTCGCAAAAGGATGGCTGGAGCATACGCAACGCCTGGTGCAGAGCCATCCTGCGCAGGTAGAACAGAGCCATGTGGAAGTTATGCCGGACACGAATGGCCTGCGGCATTTGGTAATTGACCAGCCGGCGCGGTGTGCCTGGGATGAGTACGAAGCTGCGCAGGTTTATCATCCGTATACCCCAGAGGAGCAGGCTGAGCACGATAAGCCTGATTTGGAAGAGCGTGTGGCAGTTGCGGAGAGTGCACTGTTGGAATTGATGTTGAGAGGTGTTGCAGATGTTTGAATTTTTACAAGTACAATATAAACTTAAACGCCTGAATGATGTGCAGCTTGCGCGATATGTACAGGCAGGCTGCATCACGGCGGCAGAGTATACGCAGATCTGCGGAAAGGCGGTGCTGTGATGGGAAAGGTTGGAACAGGTGCATCTGGTTTTGAGCTAGTACAGAGTACGTATAAATTTAAGAAAACCGAAAAAGTGTCTTACGTTGCCCAAAGAGCTATGCCGATGTGGATTACTGCAACGACTCCTGGTGGTGGCAGAGAGGCTTTTGTAAATATTGTGCTCCAGCCGCATGATGGTGGCGCTGCTATCCAAATTAGCACCCAGAGAAACGCGCCATTTCCGCAAAACAGCGCATCTTATGCAACAGCAAGTGGCGCAGTAGTTGTAAATGCTGGTGATGCAATCGAAGTTTCGCGTAACCCGGACGCAGAATATTGGACGAGCATTGTTGTTGTAGCACCAGAAAAAGTGGAGTTTAAGTAATTCTATGAAAGAAAGGAAAGTGATTATGGCTATGAAAGTAATTGACGTATCTCGCTATCAGGGCGAAATCAACTGGGAAAAGGTCAAGGCAGACGGTGTGCAGGGCGCAATGCTGAAAACGGTATCCACCAACAGCCGCTTCGGTGGCCTGTACATTGACCAACAGTTTGAGCGCAACTATGCAGAGTGTAAGCGATTGGGCATTCCGGTGGGCGTGTATTATTACACTTACGCACTGACGAAGCAGCGTGTGGATGAAGAACTGACCATGCTGCGTAAGGCTATCGCAGGCAAGACATTTGAGATGCCCATCGCAATCGACGTGGAGGATAATAAGCTGAAGTCGCTGAGCAAGGCCGCTTTGACTGACCTTGTGGAGTATGCCGCCCAGACCATCGAGAGCTGGGGCAGTTATGTTATGGTGTATACGTACACCTACTACTGGAAAAACGAACTGGACGCAAATCGCTTGCGTGCGTACGATTTGTGGATTGCGGATTACAGCGGCAAGCGTCCGGATTTGGAATGTGGTATGTGGCAGTACACCAGTAATGGCCGTGTGGAGGGTATCAACGGAAATGTGGATCTGAACCACTGCTACAAGGATTATCCCAGTATCATGCAGCGCACCGGTCTGAATGATTTTCGCAGCATGGATCGTAATATGCTGAAAACCTACAAGGTTGGTCCCGTTAGTGCAGGCGACGCGCGGCGCATCCAGGCGCTGGCTACAGAACTGCAGCTGCCCTGCGTAGAGATGAACTGAGAAAGAAGGTGTGCATGAAAATGGAAGTAATGGAATTTTGGTTGGCCTATAAGGAGGCCATGACACACAATCCCTTTGTGATTCTGGTACTTTTGTGTGTGGCGGCTGATACATTTTTTGGCTGCTTGCGTGCCGCTAAATTTCACGCGTGGAATTCCAGCTTGGGCATTGACGGTGGTATCCGCAAGGTGACGATGATTTGTTCGGTGCTGTTTCTATCTCTGGCAGATCAGCTTGTTGGGATCAACGTGATGGGATGGCTGCCGGAAGGCGTGGTTGCAGCGTTGGGAACAGTCGGCGTCAACGCTTTGGGTTTGGCAGAATTTTTCTGCGTGGTATATGTGTGCTACGAAGCAGCGAGCATCTTAAAAAATATGCTGTTGTGCGGTGTGCCTGCACCTGCAGGCTTACAGAATAAGCTGGCCAAGTGGTTAGATCAAATGACAGACGAAAGTACAGTAAGCGTCACCCAAACTTTGGAACAACACAATAAAACGCAGGTGCCCAAAAACAAAAGTGCTTTTGATGATAGTAAAAAGGCATCATAAGATATAGTAACAAGCCCCGGAGTTGAGAATGACTCTGGGGCTTGTCTGTTTTCTGCGGAGTGGTGCAGGGAAAAATTTATGCTTTCAATTTTTTTTAGAAAAAAGGTTGACAAAGTTCTGTGCGCACGGTATAATATACCTCGTTGAAAACAATATGCGGATGTGGCGGAATTGGCAGACGCGTTAGATTCAGGTTCTAATGGCCGCGAGG
>JAHHRK010000089.1 GCA_020025795.1 Faecalibacterium sp.
GGGCGCAGCGCACCCAGAATACCCTGCAACAGGGACATATCCCGATATTTTAAGTAGAGCCTGGCGATCAGCATGACGATGATGCAGGACGGCAGTACACACCCCAGTGTAGCTGCCAGCGCACCCGGCAGTCCTGCAATTTTAATGCCCACAAAGGTGGCGGAGTTGATGGCAACCGGGCCGGGGGTCATTTCAGAAATGGTGACTAAATCGGTGAATTCGGCCATGGACATCCAGTGGTGGGTGTCTACTACCTGGCCTTGAATCAAAGGAATTGCGGCATAGCCGCCGCCAAAGCTGAATGCGCCGATTTGGAGAAAACTGAAAAACAGCTGTACATAGATGTTCATGGACGGTTTCTCCTTTGCGCAAAAATGGTATAGCCGGCGCCCAGCAGCGCGCAGATCAGAATGATGTACACCACGTTTACTTTACAAATGCAAACGGCAAGAAAGGCAGCAATCAGGATGCCGATGGAAAAAATATTCTTGCTGGACACAATGCCGGATGCCATGCGGAATACCACGGACGCAATCACAGCGCCCACGCCGGCCTGCATTCCTTCCAGCATTTGGCTCATGATGAAGCTGTCCCGAAACAGGGTGTAGAACGTGGAAACGATGGAGATAATTACAAACGGTGGAATGATGGTGGAAACAATCGCGGTCAGTGCACCTATAACACCGGCCAGCTTGTAGCCGACCACGATTGCACCGTTGACAGCAATCGGTCCGGGTGAGGATTGGGCAATGGCAATCAGATCCAGCATTTCGCTTTCATCGATCCAGTGATACTCCTCTACAAATTTCTTCTGCATCAGGCTGACGATCACATAGCCGCCGCCAAAGGTAAACGCGCTGAGATACAGCGTGGAGAAAAACAGTTTCCGCAAAAGCTCACTTTTTTTCACTGTTTTTAAACCTCCGTTTTTTCTTTCTATTATAGCACGATATCGGCAGGCAGGCGCGGAAATCCGCTTTTTTACGAAAAGTATGGATATAGACTTATGAAACATAGAATCCGCTGAAGAAAAGGACGTAACCGTCCGCTTCTGGCCCCAAACGGGGCGGCAGGGCAGATACAGGGGTCTGTCGTTTCGACAAAAAAGTACACAAAAGAAATGAAAAGACTTGAATAAAACTATGAAATGTTGTGTATTGGTATGGACGAATGATGCAAAACAAGGACCAGAGTTGTACAATGCGCTGAAAGCATTTCGCAAACGTTGTTTATTTGTTCAATTGCAAGCCCCTCCGGAAAGGCTTATAATATGACTAGTGAATCGTGCAGCATTCCGCACGAAAAATGAATATCGTCTCGTTATAAGACTGAAGGAAGGTACTTATTATGGAAAAGATTTCTCGTCGTAGTTTTCTGAAGGCTTCCGCAATCGTTGCTAGTGCAGTGGCATTGACCGCTTGTGGCGACGGCAACAGCGACACTCCCGCAAACAACCCCGCTGGCGGCGACAGCAGCGCAGCTGGTGCATCCGGCATCAAGGCTGGCGTTTTCTACTACAACTTTGCTGATGCTTACATCACCACTGTTCGTACCGCACTGGACAAGCAGCTGAAGGATGCAGGCATTGCATTCGACAACTTCGATGCTCAGACCAATCAGGGCCAGCAGGTGGACCAGATCAACACCGCTATCACCAACGGTGTCAACCTGCTGATCGTCAACATCGTCGAGACTTCTTCTCCCGACGCTGCAAAGCAGGTCGTCAAGGCTGCTCAGGACGCAGGCATCCCCGTTGTGTTCTTCAACCGTGCTGTTGAAGACAGCATCATCAAGAGCTACGACAGATGTGCATTTGTCGGCACCGACGCTCCCGAAGCTGGCCATATGCAGGGCGAGATGATCGGCGACTACCTGGTCGAGAACTTTGAGAAGGCTGACCTGAACGGCGACGGCAAGATTTCTTACGTTATGTTCAAGGGTCAGGAAGGCAACGACGAAGCTGAGTTCCGTACCAAGTTTGCTGTCGAAGACGCAAACAAGAAGCTGGCTGAGGCTGGTCTGCCCGAGCTGGTGTTCTACGATGAGAAGAACGCTGACAAGTTCCTGGTCGACCCCACCGGTGCATGGTCTGCACAGGCTGCTACCGACTACATGAACACCATTCTGGCTTCCTACAGCGAAGCTAACAAGAACATGGTCGAGCTGATCATTGCTAACAACGACGGCATGGCTGAGGGCGCAATCGCTGCTCTGCAGGCACTGGGCTACAACACCGGTAAGGAAGGTTCTACCACCATCCCTGTTTACGGCGTTGATGCAATGGACTCCGCTCTGGACAAGATCAAGAAGAACCAGATGACTGGTACCGTCAAGCAGGACGGCGAGGCTATGGCTGCTACCATCGCAACTCTGGTCAAGAACGTCAACGACGGTGCAGATCTGTTGGCTAACACCGAGAGCTACAACTTCAAGGAAGGCGTCAACAAGATCATGGTTCCTTACGCAAAGATGAGCTAATCCGGCAAAAATAATTTGCGTTTGAAACATCCTTTTTCCAAGCACTGACTTACGGAGCGGGGCTGCCGGAAGGGTAGCCCCGCTTTTTTTCGTGAAATCGCAACCCCGGATTTCTGCCGGAACTACTGTTGTGGCAGAAGCGATACCATACAAAGGAGGAGAAAACTATGGAGCAGCCGGCATTGCTTGAGATGCGCGGTATCTGTAAGGAGTTCCCGGGCGTAAAAGCTCTGGATAATGTAAATCTTACGGTTCGACCGGGTACGGTCCATGCTCTGATGGGTGAGAACGGAGCGGGCAAGTCCACACTGATGAAATGCCTGTTTGGCATTTATGCTAAAAACAGCGGCACCATCCTGCTGGACGGCAAAGAGGTAAACTTCAAGAGCTCCAAGGAGGCGCTGGAAAACGGCGTCGCAATGGTGCACCAGGAGCTGAACCAGGCTTTGACCCGCACGGTTACCGATAACCTGTGGCTGGGCCGTTACCCCACTGTTGGACATTTGGTGGTCAATGAGAAGATGATGCGTAAGCGCACCCAGGAAATCTTTGATGACCTGCAGGTTTCGGTTGATCCCAAGGCGATTATGAGCACGCTGCCCGTTTCTCAGCGGCAGATGGTGGAAATCGCAAAGGCAGTCAGCTACGAAGCAAAAATTATCGTTTTCGACGAACCCACCTCTTCTCTGAACGAGACGGAAGTAGAGCATCTGTTCCGCATCATCAATATGCTGCGTGACAGAGGCTGCGGTATTATTTACATCAGCCACAAGATGGATGAGATCAAGCGGATCTCGGATGAAATCACCATCATGCGTGACGGCCAGTATGTAACCACCCGCGAAACTGCTTCGATCAGCATGGATGAAATCATCAAGCTGATGGTTGGCCGTGAACTGACCAACCGCTTCCCGCCGAAGGATAACAAGGTTGGCGAGGTCATTCTGGATGTTGAAGGTATTTCCGGTAAGTACACCCAGCTGAAGGATGCAAGCCTGCAATTACATAAGGGCGAAATTCTGGGCCTGGCTGGCCTGGACGGCGCAGGCCGTACCGAGATGCTGGAGAACATCTTTGGCGCTATGACCCGCGAAGGCGGCACCATTAAGCTGCATGGTAAGGAAATCCAAAACAAAACCCCCAAGGAAGCAATCCAGAACGGTTTTGCTCTGTTGACCGAGGAGCGCCGCGCTACCGGTATTTTCGGTATCCGCAGCATCCTGGACAACACCGTGATTTCCAGCCTGAAGGATTATCTGGTTGGCGGCTTCTGGCTGAGCGACAAGAAGATGATCGAAAAGACCCAGTGGGCCATCGACACAATGCACATCAAGACCCCCAGCTATCGGACCCAGATCCGCAGCTTGTCCGGTGGTAACCAGCAGAAGGTCATCATTGGCCGCTGGCTGCTGACCAATCCGGAAGTTCTGCTGCTGGACGAGCCGACGCGTGGTATCGACGTTGGTGCAAAGTATGAGATTTATCAGCTGATCATTGACCTGGCAAAGTCCGGCAAGGGCGTTATCATGGTATCGTCCGAAATGCCTGAACTGCTGGGCGTGTGCGACCGAATCATTGTTATGTCCGGTGGCCGTGTAGCTGGTGAAGTCGATGCAAAGAATACTAGCCAGGAAGAAATCCTTACTCTGGCGGCTAAGTATGTGTAAGGGGAGGAACCACGAAAATGAGTATCGAGAGCAAAACGCTTGAAAAAAAGATGAAGGCTGCTCAGGCAGAGAAAAAGCCCTGGACCGCACAGCGCGTCAAGGATACCCTGCTGAACAATGCCTTGATCATCCTCATGGCAATCGCAATTGTTGTCATTGCAATTAAGAACCCGCTGTTCATTCAGCCGTCTTCTATTATCAACATTCTGGCTCAGACCTGCGTGTACCTGCCCATCGCACTGGGTATTGGCGGCTGTATCGTTCTGACCGGTACCGACCTGTCCGCAGGCCGTATCGTTGGTCTAACCGCATGTATCTCTGCATCTCTGCTGCAGGCTGTGGACGCAGCCAGCAAGATGTGGCCGAACATCACCCCTCCCCCGGTACTGCTGGTTCTGCTGGCTGTTATGGTGATCGGTGCTCTGATCGGCTGCTTCAACGGCTTCTTTGTTGCAAAGTTTAAGCTGCACCCCTTCATCGTTACCCTGGGCACGCAGCTGATTGTCTTTACCATGCTGCTGCTGTACGTCAAGGCTGGCAACAACGCAGGTATGGCAATTTCCGGTCTGGACGAGTCTTATGCTGACTTTATCACTGGCAGCTTCCTGAAGATTGCCGGCACTCCCATTCCCAACTACGTTTGGATGTCCCTGCTGTTGACCGCTGTTATGTGGGTCATCTGGAACAAGACCACCTTTGGTAAGAACATGTTCGCTCTGGGCGCTAACGAAGAAGCTGCCCGCGTTTCTGGCGTTAACGTGTTCAAGACCACCATCATGGTCTTCGCTCTGGCTGGCGCAATGTACGGTGTTACCGGCTTCATCGAGGGCGCTCGTGTTGCTTCCAACACCGCAAACACTGGTCTGAACTACGAGCTGGACGCTATCGCAGCTTGTGTCATCGGCGGCGTTAGCTTCGTCGGTGGTATCGGTAAGATCAGCGGCGTCGTCATCGGCGTTCTGATGCTGCGCCTGATCTTTGTTGGCCTGAACATGATGCACATCAGCCAGGACCTGATCTACGTCATCAAGGGCGGCATCATCCTGTTCGCATGTGCACTGGATATGCGTAAGTACCTGGTCAAGAAGTAATTTCTGGCTGGCAGTACATAATCCGTAATTGAAAAGCTCCGCTCACATTGTGGGCGGAGCTTTTTGTATTTGAATGGCCGCCGCAGACGTTTTCCGGCGGCTGTATTCGCGCGGGAGTGGTTGCATGATACCAATGCCGTGTGTTATGATTAAACCCGAAACCGCGCCCCAAAGGCGCACCAGCACGAAAGGAGCCTTTATGTCCCAAGAAACATTTGTAATGGAGCCGGTGGCCCATATCCGGTCTGATTTTTCGGAAAAGTTCGGTATCCCCCGTCAGAGCGGCCTGATTGAAAGTTTGACCGCCCGCATCGTGCTGGCACCGGCTTGCCGCGACCCGGAAACCTTGCGCGGCATTGAGGATTATGATTACCTGTGGCTGGTGTGGCGCTTTTCGGCCAATAAGCACACCGCCTGGCACCCTACGGTGCGTCCGCCACGCCTGGGCGGCAATACACGCATGGGCGTGTTTGCGACCCGTTCCCCGTTCCGCCCAAACCCGCTTGGCCTTTCCTGCGTGAAGCTGGTGGGCGTGGATTGGGATACACCGGACGGCCCGGTGTTACAGGTGGCAGGCGCAGACCTGCTGGACGGCACACCTATCTATGACATCAAGCCTTACCTGCCCTATGTGGATAGCCACCCGGAGGCACGCGGCGGCTTTGGCGCACAAAAGCTGGACTATGCCCTGACAGTAGAATGTGCGGATGCACTTTTGGAAAAGCTGCCGGCAGAAAAGCGGCAGTCTGCACTGGATGTGCTGGCACAAGACCCGCGCCCGGCTTATCAGGATGATCCGCAGCGCGTATACGGCTTGAGCTTTGCCGGATATGATATCAAGTTCACCGTAGCGGAAAAGGTATTGACCGTAACGGATATTGCTTTGCAGGCATAAAGAAAAGCGGCTGACCGATTGG
>JAHHRK010000009.1 GCA_020025795.1 Faecalibacterium sp.
TAATACTGATTTTTGTAAGAGCGTACTGCACCGGCATCTGCCAGCTTTTTCAGGTGAAACGATACCGTTGAAGGTGTCAAAGCCAAGCGCTCAGCCAACCGTTCTACATACATATCCTCGATGGCAAGCGATTTCAAAATCTGCAATCGGGAGCGATCCGCCAGGCACTTAAACAGTTGGACCGCTTCTGTTTCGGTCATTCTGCTTCCTCCCAGATCTGCGCAAAGGTCGCTTTGATTTCCTCGATTGCATCCAGCTTTACCCGTTCGATGTGTGCTGCTTCCGCATCGCCATGTGCGCGCGCACGCTCCAGAGACATATGCCAGTTCTGGGGAATCTGCTCCGTTTTGCTCAGGAAGAACTCGCGGAATTTTTCTTCATCTCCGCTGCAAATTTCTTCTGCCACGGAAGAAATGGTCTTGAAAATATCCAGAATATTTCCGCGGATGACCGCAAAGACTGCTTCATCTTTTCGTTCTTCTGCGGTCAATTCTGCGCCTTTTTCTGTACATTTTGCAATTTCGCTTTCAAAATATCCATTCAGTTTTTGAATTTTCGTCATATCCATCATCCATTCTCCTTTTTATCGTTTTTTTGTAATCCCGTATCGCCTTGTTAATTTTATACCTATAACACGAAAAAGTCAATTCTATTTTTATATTTATCGAATTATTTTTATAAAACAATGGGCACCTGTGCTGCTGTCGCACAGATGCCCATTGCATTTTTCATTTACGATTCGTATTGGATTAGAAGAACAAATCCTTACCAGGATAAACCGGCTCACTGGTTACACGCAGGCCCAGACGGCGCAGCGTGCCTTCATCGCCAGAGTGCAGCATCTGGGTAGAGTGGAACTCGCACTCACGCAGCTCCTTCAGTGCCCACATAGCGCGTGCCGTCATGGTGTTGGTTGCACCGGAGATCGCCAGTGCGGTCAGCACATCGTCCAGCTTCAGCAAGGTGCTGCGGCTGTTCAGGATCTCCGTTTTCAGCTCCAGCATGGGCTGCAGGATGATGGGGGTCAGCAGCGTCAGATCGTCATCAATATTGGTCAGTGCCTTAATGGCATTCAATACGCAGGAAGCGGACGCACTCATCAGCTTGCTTTCCTTGCCGGTAATGATGCGACCATCAGCCAGTTCAATCGCTGCTGCCGGGGCGCCGTAGTTCTGGGATTTATCCAGAGCCGCACCCACAACCTTGCGGATGTCCGGGGTGATGTCCAGCTGACGCATAATCATGCGGATCTTATCCAGAGATTCCGTCGTGCCAGTACCTTTGCGTACAGCGCACTTTGCTGCAAAGAAACGGCGGATGATTTCCTGGCGGCTTGCCTCGCGAACAACTTCGTCGTCCACGATTGCATTGCCAACCATATTCACGCCCATATCCGTGGGGCTCTTATAATCGAATGCACCATTGCTGATACGTGCCAGAGTGCTCTTTACAATGGGGAATGCTTCCACGTCGCGGTTATAGTTGACAGTAGTCTCACCGTAGGCATCCAGATGGAACGGGTCGATCATGTTGACGTCGTTCAAGTCTGCGGTAGCAGCTTCGTATGCCAGGTTGACCGGGTGCTTCAAAGGCATATTCCAGATGGGGAACGTCTCAAACTTTGCATAGCCAGCATTCACACCGCGCAGGCTTTCGTGGTATACCTGAGACAGGCAGGTAGCCAGCTTTCCGCTGCCGGGACCGGGAGCGGTAACAACAACCAGAGGCTTGGTGGTTTCAATATAGGGGTTCGAGCCAAAGCCTTCGTCGCTGCAGATATAATCAATTTCCGTGGGATATCCCTTGATCGACTTGTGGGCATAGTTCTTCACGCCACGCTGGGTCAGCTTGGACATAAACGCATCGGCAGCTGCCTGGCCTGCGTAGCGAGTGATGACCACGCTGTTGACCTGAATGCCCAGACGGGTGATGTCATCAATCAGGCGCAGCACGTCCATGTCATAGGTGATGCCCAGGTCTGCACGGACTTTGGTCTTTTCAATATCGCCTGCAGACACGACAAAGATGATTTCTGCCATATCGCGCAGTTCGCACAGCAGCTTGATTTTTGCATTTACATCGAAGCCGGGCAGCACACGAGCTGCATGGTAATCGTCAAACAGCTTGCCACCGAACTCCAGATACAGCTTGCCATTGGAGTTCTTGATACGCTCCAGGATATGCTCCTTTTGCTTTTTCATATAAAGCTCATTATCAAAACCGATCTTTGCCATTTTTCACACTCCGTTTTGCACTTTCCCCACGCTTTTCAAGCCGCATGCCGGCGCACGTTCGCCAAAAAGCAACATCTTTTTTCATACTGTATTAGAGTACCATTTCGTCTTTTTTTTTGCAAGGGATAAGTGGGAAAACCGACTTCCAAAAATCAGCTCATTTTTTCACGGTTTTTCAGCACCTCCGCCTGATAGCTGCTGTTGTGCCGGTATTTGTACCGCTTTTATGACAAAGAAACCCACAGCTGCCGCCGCAATTGCCAAAAGGTGCCGCCCGTTTTTCAGTCCCAGTCCATCCGCCAGCAACGGAAAGCTCAAACTGCCCACCGTCTGACCCAGAGCTAACAGGCCGTAATTCACACCAGCGTGCGCCAGCCCAAACAAATCCGTAGAAAAGGCAGGCAGTACCGCCGCCAAACCGGAATAGCATACACACAGGCACACATACGCCGCAATCATCCACCAGCCTGGCGCAAACCAAAATCCTACTGAGAACGCTGCCAGCCCCACAAACAAGAACTGATCGGTTTTTTTGCGGCCTATTGTATCGCTGAGCATCGGCATGGTCAGTCGTCCGGCGGCATTGCCAACGCTGCCCAGCATGACAGCCCACAAGGCCTGCCCTTCTGCAAGGCCACGCTGAGCGCCGATTTCTACCAGCATCGGGCTGAATAACTGTACCGCCGGGGTGGAAAGTGCCACAGCCGCCGCCAAAAGCCAGTAATTCTTTGTGCGCAGCATCTGCTTTGGCGTACAGCCTTTTTGCTTTTTTACATTGCTTGAAGCCGCCTTCTTTGGATTTTCCAGCAGCACCCCTGCCCCCAGGCACACCGGCAGTGTAAGCAATGCTAAAGCAAAAAATGCCCAGCGAATCCCCTTTTCCTGCCAGATGCCTTTGGTAAACAGGCTAATGAATCCAGTCAAAAACAATCCCGAAAGTCCCATAGCGCAGCCAACCACGCCGGTGGCCAGACCTTTACGGTCCGCATACCATTTTTGCGCACAGGACAACACTGCCGGATACAAGAATGCACTGCCCAGCCCTACTGGAATTGAAAACGCCAGATAGAACAGCCATGCTTTCCCCTGCGGGATCACACCGCCTAGCGCGATACCGCCGCATAATAATACCGTTCCGGCCAGAGCCGCTTTTCGTGGACCATACTGATCCTGCAAAAAACCGCCTACGGCACAGCCAATGCCATACCCGGCAATCAGAATACTGAAAATATATCCTGCCGATTGCTCATTCAAGCCGTACTCGCTGATGACTGGTTTTTGGAACGCCCCCCACGCCGAAGGAATCCCTGTCAAAATCTGTATCAGCGCCCCGGCCAGTAAAATCAGCCAGGGACACTTTTGTAATATACGCTGCATAAAAAGCCCTCCTTCCCAAAAGTCTGGTGAAAGGCCGTCCAAATTATACGATACCTATGCGGTTTTATTGACGAAAACCCGATTCAATCGTATAATAATTAGTATTGATGGAATTAGACTTTATTTCTGGTGATAGAGGAGAATGTACTTATGAAAACCCAGCCTTTGAAGGGTATGCGCGACCTGCTGCCCGCCGAGCAGCGCCTGCGCGATTATATTCAGAACAAAATCCTGGACACTTACCG
Organism: Faecalibacterium sp.; assembly: GCA_020025795.1. Classification (GTDB taxonomy): domain Bacteria; phylum Bacillota; class Clostridia; order Oscillospirales; family Ruminococcaceae; genus Faecalibacterium. The sequence goes on from JAHHRK010000009.1 coordinate 3,857, forward strand.
TTCTGCCGGTTTCCAGCGCATTTCCACCCCTCTGATGGAAGATGCAGAAAACCTGGACAAGTCCGATGGCGGCGATAATCTGAACCTGATTTTCAAGGTGCTGAAGCGCGGTGAAAAGCTCCAGTCTGCACTGGCCAGCGGCGACGCTTCCAAGCTGAGTGATATGGGCCTGCGCTACGACCTGACCCTGCCTTTGAGCCGTTACTACGCTGCCAACAAGGCCAGCCTGCCCACCCCCTTTAAGGTGATTCAGACTGACCGCGTGTTCCGTGCCGAGCGTCCCCAGAAGGGCCGTCTGCGTGAGTTCGTCCAGTGTGATATTGACATTCTGGGCGACAGCAGCCCCAATGCTGAGGTGGAACTGATTGACGTAACCACGCGTGCTCTGCTGAACATCGGCTTCAACGATTTCACCGTGAACATCAACGACCGCCGTATTCTGCGCGGTATGCTGGAATCGATGGGCTTTGCAGCTGACACACTGGATTCCGTCTGCATCACCTTCGACAAGATGGACAAGATCGGTGCCGAAGGCGTTGCCAAGGAGCTGACCGAAAAGCAGCTGCCTGCCGATGCTATCGCAGCGCTGTCTGACTTTATCGCAGCCGGTGACGTCAGCCTGGATGCTGTTGCATCTAAGTGCCAGGACGCATCCGTGGCCGATGATTTGAAGTACGTTCTGAAGACTGCCGAAAAGCTGGCTGGCGGCCGCTATGGCGTGGCTTACTGCCCCAGCCTGGTTCGTGGTCAAGGCTACTACACCGGCATGGTCTTTGAAGTGACCTGCCCGCAGTTCTCCGGCGCAGTAGCCGGCGGCGGCCGTTACGACAACATGGTCGGCAAGTTCCTGGGCCAGCAGGTTCCGGCCGTTGGTTTCTCCATTGGTTTCGAACGTGTCTGCTCCATTCTGCTGGAAAGCGGCTACCAGATTCCCGGTGCAAAGCAGCGCCTGGCTCTGGTCTATCTGCCGGAGTTGGATTTTGCCGACGTACTGGCAAAGGCAGCTACCCTGCGCGAGGAATATGACGTCACGATTCTGCCCCAGGCTAAAAAGCTGGGCAAGCAGTTTGGTCAGCTGGAAGCTGCCGGCTATAATGCCGTTGCTTTCGCCGATAACGACGACATTAAAACTCTGGGCAACAAGTAAGTTTTTTGCTAAATAAAAGGTCCAGCCAGTCGCTGGGCCTTTTTCTTTTTTCATTTCTTCTATAATTTGCGATATTTTTTCGCAGCTGCAATAGTTTCCCCTTGCAGCCCGTATTCTTTATAGAAGCAAGCAAAGGAGGAGGCGTTTATGAACACCTTGGCAACAACCGATGTATTCCGCCTTGCGGTAGAACGGTATGCCGACACTCTGTACCGCGTAGCTTTGCACGCAGTATCTCGTCCTGAAGATGCCGAAGACGCTGTACAGGATACATATGAAAGGCTTCTGCACTGTGGTAAAACCTTTACCAGTGAAACACATCTAAAGGCCTGGCTGATTCGTGTCACGCTCAATCGCTGCCATGATTTATGCCGACTGGCCGAAAGCAAAAATCTTTCACTGGACGAAGCCCTTCCTGTGCCCGCCGACACCGAAAACGCCGAGATTCTCAGCGTTGTGCTATCGCTGCCGGAAAATTACCGCACTGCAATTTACCTGCATTATTATGAAGGCTATACCGCTGCCGAAATCGGAGATATGCAGGATGTTTCCCCCAATACCGTGCTGACCTGGCTTTCCCGTGGGCGAGCCAGGCTGCGCGAACTTTTGAAGGAGGATATGGAAAATGAATTGGTCTGATGCCTATAAGAATCAGTTGGACACCGTCCATGCTCCGGATGCATTAAAAGAACGTTTGTTGGCCATGGAAGCCGATGCCGACCCTGCCGATGCACCGAAAATGGCCGCACCACGCCGCAAAATCACAAAGCTGCGCTTTGGACGTGCAAAAAGCTGGCAGATTGCCGCCGCATTGGTTTGCTGTATAGGATTGGCTGCAGCAGCTGGCCCTGCCTTAAACAATTCGTTTGGCATCCAAAACTATGCCTTGCCGGAAACTGCTGCCGCCGGTAACGGTTCCGCCATGCTCGAATCCCCTTCTGAATTTGCTATGGACAGCGAGTCGCAGTCCGACTCCGCTGCTGCCGACATTCCTGACGGCGCTGCGAATCCGATGGATTCCAGAATGCTTTCTCGCGGCGTAGAATCTCGTAAAGTCATCTATACTGCCGATTTACGTCTGGAATCCACCGACTACGTTGGCACACGCGCTGCGTTGGAACAAGCTATTGCCGATACGAATGGCTACGTTCAGCAGACAGAAGAATCCACCCAGCCCAACGAATCCCGTAATCTTTACTGCACCTACCGCATTCCTGTTAACCGCTATCATGATTTTCTGGATTTGGCAGCCGCAGCCGGCAAGGTGCTCCACACCAGTGAAACTGCGGATGACGTCACCACGCAATATATCGACACACAGGCTCGCCTGGATGCCCTACTCGCTAACCGAGACCGTTTGCTGGAGCTGCAGCAGAAAGCCGAAACACTGACGGACCTTTTGACCATCGAAGAACAGCTAACCCAAACCCAGTCGGAGCTGGAAAGCTGGCAGGCTCAGCTGAACTATCTGGAAGATCAAACCGACTACTGCACCGTAAATTTGTCCCTGTCCGAAGTAAAGACCTACACCCCCACCCAGACCAGTCCGCTGGCCAAACTGGCTGACACGTTCCAGCGTGCCTTGCATGCCTTTGGCAACACCCTGCTGGATATTCTGCTTTGGATTGTGTATCTCTGGCCGTGGTTCTTGCTGATTGGCATTGTTTTGGGACTGATTTTCTACCTGCGCAAAAAGCGTAAAAATCGTTAACCGTACAAAAAGTCCGCTGTGATATGGCTTCACAGCGGACTTTTTCTGTATGGAGTCGAGGATTTGTTCTCCCCAATGCCTGGTTTTTCTCCGTGTACAAAAAGAAAAAGCACAGCCATACAGCTGTGCTTCTTGGAGCAGGTAATGGGAATCGAACCCACCTCCTCGGCTTGGAAGGCCGATGTACTAGCCGATGTACTATACCTGCATCGACTAGAATAGTATATCACATCTTTTTTTGTTTGTCCAGCCTAAAATGCACCCAGCGTCGTCCCTGATCGTAAATGACACCTACGATGGGGATTCCCAGAAAAACGCCAGCTGGTCCCAAAATACCGCCGCCCAGCAGCACACCTGCCAAGACCCACATGGGCGGCAAACCGATTCGTTTTCCTACTACACGGGGATAAATCATCTGATTTTCCACCTGCTGAACCACCAGGAACACAACCAGAAATTCCACTGCTTTTCGTGTACCTGCGGATAAGGTCAGCAGCACTCCCACCGCACCGCCAATCCATGCACCAAAAATCGGAATCAGTGCTGTCACTCCAATGACCACGCTGACGGGCAGCGCATAGGGAAAGCGCAAAACCAGCAGCGTTACTACAAACATACCTGTTAGAATCATTGCTTCCAGACACTGCCCCACAATAAATCCGCCGAACACCTGGGCAGACTGGTGCGCCACACGGGCAATGGTTTGGGTGCGTTTCTCGCCAAACGCTGCAAGGCACAGTCGCTTTGTCCGTGCCTGATTGCTTTCCTTACTGGCCAGCAGATATAAGGCCAGCACCAGTCCCAGCCCCATATCGGTCAGGAGTGCAGCAATGCTTCGTGCCGCCGTCATACCGGTTTCCAGTAAGGAACTGCCGGAGTTTGCGCTCGCCTGCTGTACCTTTTGCAGCATCTGCTCTCCCCAACTGCCTAACATCTGTGCAAGCTCTTGCTCTACCTGCGCAAAATCGCCGTTCAGATTTGTGACAGCCCGCATCATCTGAGGCACAAGCAACCAAATGCCCAGCAGCACCAGACTCAGCATCCCAGCCGTGATACACGCCAGCGCAACGGCACGCCGCAGCTTGGGCTTCAGCCATTGCAGATGCTTTTCCAGCCAGCACAGCGGAATATTCAATACCAATGCCAATGCACCGCCCCATAAAAACGGTGCCATTGTATCACGCAGCGTTTCCCACATACAAAAAAGCCCTCCCACGCTAGAATGCGCAGGGAGGGCTTTTGTTATACAGTAATGAGATTACTCAATCAGGCCGTTCAGCAGGGCCAGGCACTTACGGCTGTGCAGCTTGCGGATTGCCTTTGCTTCAATCTGACGCACGCGCTCACGGGTAACGCCAAAGTCCTTGCCGACTTCTTCCAACGTACGAGGGCGGCCGTCATCCAGGCCGAAGCGCAGACGAATAACCTTCGCCTCACGGGGAGTCAGGCTCTGCAGAGCCAGGTTGATCTGCTGTGCAATCATTGCACGGTCAGCAGCCTTACCGGGTGCTTCTGCGCTTTCGTCAGCAACGAAATCGCCCAGAGAGGAATCTTCTTCCTCACCAACAGGGCTTTCCAGGCTGGCAGGTTCCTGTGCCATGCGCTGAATCTCACGCACACGCTCCACGCTCATGTCCATAGCCTTTGCCAGTTCTTCAGGCGTGGGCTCGTGGCCGTTCTGGTACACCAGCATATTGGTAGCCTGACGCATACGATTGATGGTCTCGACCATATGTACCGGGATACGAATGGTACGAGCCTGGTCTGCGATGGCGCGGGTGATTGCCTGACGAATCCACCAGGTTGCGTAGGTGGAGAAGCGGAATCCACGCTCACAGTCAAACTTTTCCGCAGCCTTGATCAGGCCGATGTTGCCTTCCTGAATCAGGTCCAGGAATGCCAGGTTATGGCCAACGTGCTTCTTTGCAATAGAAACAACCAGACGCAGGTTTGCTTCGCTCAAAGAGCGGCGTGCTGCCAGGCCATCGGAACGGGTTGCCAGTAGAGATGCACGGCCTTCCTCAGACAGAGGACCGTTTTCGGTTGCTGCATCAGCTTCCTTTTCGTTTTCGCGCTCCTGCTCGTCGCTTTCTTCCGCAAGCTCACCCATATCGAGCAGATCACCGGGCTTCAGGTTGTTCAGGTCTTCTTCAAAGGAGAAACGCTCACCGTTTCTCTTGATGTATTCAGGGCTACCGTACTTTTTACGGTCTGCATACAGGATGTGTGCAGCCTCTGCGCCTGCATGGATACGCTTGGACAGGCTGATTTCCTGTTCTGCGCTCAGCAGGGGGATCTGACCGATCTGCTTCAGATAGTTCTTAACGGGGTCATCCAGCAGCTCGTCCATAGCAGCCTTGGTATCGGCAGCATCCTCGGCGCGCTCATCATCATCATGATCCATATCGCTCTCCGGTGCCTCATCTGCACGGCGGCGGCTTTCACGGTATTTTTCACGCTTGCGGCGCAGTTCGGACTCAGACAAAATATCGTCCAGTTCAGCGGCGCTGGTATCGCGCACTTCGATATCCTTTTCGTCCAGCATGCTGTACAGACTTTCCGGATCTGCGCTGCCTTCAGCCACAACAGCATTCACTTCTGCCACTGTAACGTAGCCATGGGCGGTGCCCCTCTTGATCAAATCTTTTAAAGAAATGCTCATATTTCGTCCTCTCCTTTTGGTTCCGCTGCTTGTCGGGATAAACATAGGTAATCAATTTTACATTATACACGCTTTATCGGGTTTTGTCACGCCTTTTTCGTCAAAAACAGCGTATTTCCTCTTTTTTCCGCGTTTAAATGACCAGGCCACCATTTACACCCAGGATTTGGCCCGTAATGAATCCAGCTTTCTCGTCTGCCAGGAATACCAGCATACGTGCCACTTCCTCCGGCGTGCCCAGGCGCTGCACCGGGGTTTCTTCTGCCAGTGCCGCCTTATCTTCCGCGGTAAAGCTGCGCATCATATCAGTTTCAATGACGCCGGGTGCCACACAGTTCACGGTAATTCCGCTGGGGCCTTCCTCTTTTGCCAAAGCCTTCGTCAAACCGATCACGCCTGCCTTTGCGGCCGAATAATGTACTTCACAGCTGCCGCCCGTCTGACCCCACATACTGCTGACCGTCAAAATGCGGCCGTACTTATTGCGAATCATATCGGGCAACGCCAGCTGGCACAAATGGAATACGCCCGTCAAATCCACGCCGATCATGTGCTGCCAGTCTGCTTCTGTAATATCGGTGAACAGCTTTTGCTGTGCCACGCCTGCATTGCAGACCAGCACATCCGGCTCACCTACAGTACGCTGCACTACTTTCCACGCTGCTTCGCAGGCAGCACGGTCTGCTACATCACACTGCACTGCTACGCAATCACAGCCCAGCTCGTTGACTAGCGCACGGGCAGCATCCTCGTTGGTATGATAGAAAAATGCAGTACGGTAACCGGCCTGCCAGAACATCCGCACAGCTGCTGCACCGATGCCCCGATCGCCGCCGGAAATCAGCACCACATGCCCATTATTTTCATGACCGTTCTGGGGCTGTTTGGTTTCTTCCATCGGCTGCGCAGGTTCTGCCGGCTGCGCGCTTTCCTGGGGCTGCGGCGTCGGTTCCGGCTCTGGTTCCGGTTCCGGATTGGTCAGCGTCGTCCAGCCATCTTCAGCCACTGTTTTGGTTACCATGTCCGGTTCCGGCACGTCCGAAAACAGCTGTGTTTTTTCCTCGTCCTGCTGTGGCATGTCATCGCCCATCAGGTCGGTGGCACCACCGGCCGCCCAATCGAAGATTGCATGGTGGCTGGCTTTCATTTCCTGTATTGTTGCTTCTTCTTCCGGTTCTTCATCAAAAAAGTTCATCTCAAAATCGTCATTATCAGAATACGGCATCGTGCATTCCTCCTTCTCAGTAAGGTAAACTCTATTTGTTATTTGCTTTGGGCTGCGGCGGACGCCACTTGGGCATACCGGCACGTTTTTCTCGCAATTCTACAAAAAAGCGAGAAAGCAGTGTACCTGCTTCGTCTGCGCACAGTCCGCTTTCCAATTTTGGTTTATGGTTGAACGGCATAGCAAACAGGTTCGTTACCGAGCCACAGCAGCCTGCCTTGGTATCCGGTGCACCATATACCACCCTGCGGATGCGACTGTTGATAATTGCACCTGCACACATGGGGCACGGCTCCAGCGTCACAAACAGTTCGCACTGCCACAGCCGCCAGCCACCCAGCTTTTTGCAGGCAGCATCAATTGCCAGCAGTTCGGCATGGTGGGTCGCATTTTTTTCCGTCTCACGGGTGTTGTGCGCTGCGGCAATAATTTCGCCATCTTTGGCTATCACGGCGCCGACCGGCACTTCACCCAATTGTGCAGCTTTTTCTGCTTCCTGCAAAGCCACCTGCATCAGTTCCAGATCTGTCATGGGATCTCCTATCTATTGTGTTATGCCAGAAACAGGCAAAAAATCAGTAGAAAAATCTGCGTCAGCATCCATGGCACACTATATATCAGACGGTCCACACGGGAGACACGCTCCAGTTTTTGTAACAGTCCGCCCTGGCGAATCCACCAAACCAACACAACCAGCCCGACCAGTGGAAATACCATCAGATAAATACCGCTCAGCATCTGCGCCACACCGAGGGCGCCATTGTTGATTAAAATCATCTGTGCAAACGCCATCACGTTATTCACAAAGTGCAAAAGCATACCCGGCAAAATACTGCCGCTGCGTTCTGCCAGCCAGCCGAAGAAAATACCTGCCAGCAGTGCAAAAAATGCAGCGGACAAGCTGCCGTGCAGCAGTGCAAACGGCACCGCCTGCCCCACAATCGCCAGCCACAAACCATATGGCCGCAAAAAGCCCTGCATTACCCCACGGAACAGGGTCTCTTCCAAAACAGGCGGAATCACGCAAATCACAAAAAATGCCAGAACACAGGCCGCTGTGCCTTCCGGCACAGGAATTGACTGGGTACTGCCGGTTACCTCGCCGATAAAACCTGCCGCAATACCTGCTAACTGGGAACCGCCCAAATAAACAGCCAGTGCGGGTAAAAGAACTTTCTTCTGTGGTACATTCAGGCGCAGCTGATGCCGTGGCAGATGCCCCAGCCAAAGCCCTGCGGCAATGGGGATTACCAACCCCAGCACACTGAATGCCAGATTGCCACACCAGGCCATCCATTCATAGCTGGCCTGTGAAGCACCTGCGCCCGGACCTTGGCGCCATTGCCCCAAGAGCAAGCCGCCCACCATACTGCCCAGTATGGAAAGCAGCAGATAGCCGACTGCACAGCCGGCACACCAGGCAGTCGCTGTTTCAAAGCCGTCCTGCCGCAGCATTTTTCGACCCTGCATTTGTTATCGCTCCTTTTTTCTACATTCTTTTTTAGTATACAACATTTTTATTATCAGATTCAACCAATGCCGGATAGTTTCACAGGATACTTACTTTTATAGAGAATGGCTATTCATATACCGAATTTTGCCAAAACAATGCCATTCCCAGCAGCGTGCTGCAAAGCAAAATATCCGTCGCTGTGTTCCAAACACGGCGGCGGATATTTCTTGATTTTTCTTATTTGAAGTATGCAGGATATGCTTCGCGGATGGCCTTTGCGTCGATATCATATCGATTCAAGTGCTTTTTCATCAGCTCAACTACACACTCCGGCTCATTCGCCATAACGCCTTTCAGCAAAAGTTCGTGGTCCTCCACAATCTTTTTGTCTTCGACCTTGCTCAAAGCCAGGCTGTGCACACGCTCGGCGTGCAGAGATATATTTTCCATTAGCTTATATACATGCGACTTACCTGCCATCTCAAACAGCAGCGCATGGAACCCATTATCCAGTTCCATCAGCATTTCGGTGCTGGTTTGCACATCCTGCTGATAGAACTGCTGCAAACGCAGATTCTCCTGCAACTTCTGCAATTCCACCACATTGGTCTTGCCGCAGCATTGCTCTACGACAGCACATTCTAAAACCTGACGCATAAAACGTGCTTCTTCAACCAAATTATAATCAATGAGCGAAATGCTGCTGCCGCGCTGCGGATAGATCTCAACGATTTTTGCCTTGGAAAGTTCAATCAGTGCTTCTCGCACCGGCGTACGGGATAAACCCATTTCAGCAGCCAGCTCGTTCTCGCTCACCATACTGCCGGGCACCAATTCCAGACGCACAATATTATCTTTGATCGTCCGAAGGGCGTAATCTCGGCCGGTTTCCCGAGGCAGTCTTTCTGTCAAACGCATAGGTGTCTCCTGTTTTTTTCTGTATACTTTTATTTCTATCTTTTCATTTCACTGTATCACGGAAAGCGTTGATGCGTCAACTGGTATGCAAGTAAAAAGTATTCCGGCATTTCAGACATTACGCCAAAGCTGCGCAAAATTTCCTGCGAAAATTCAAGAGATTTTGCAGCCTGAAAATACAAATACATCCTGGTCCCATTATGGCTGTTTGTATGTCGATCCGGCTTTTTTCAACAGGTTGCGTTCCTAGCTTCTCTTGCTTTTCATTCGATGTTTCGCAGTTTTTCTTTCGTTTATTTTTTCGTTATTGCAGTAAGATTTTCTCTTATTTTCTACGTATACAAGATACTGTAATGCAACGTAACATCAAGCGTAACGCTGTCAATCTATTTGTTTTCACATTCCATTCTTTTAGTAGGAGGAACCCGTTATGAATGACGTACTGAACAAAGTTTACCAAATTGGTATTATTCCTGTTATTGCTTTCAATAGTGTTGATGAGGCCCTGCCTCTGTGCAAGGCTCTGGCTGACGGCGGCCTGCCTGCTGCCGAGGTCACGTTCCGCACCGCTTGCGCGGAAGATTGCATCCGCAAGATTCACGAAGAAATGCCTGAGATGCTGCTGGGTGCCGGCACTGTCCTGACCACCGAGCAAGCTGACCGCGCTATGGCTGCTGGTGCATCCTTCATCGTTGCTCCCGGCTTTGACCCCAACGTGGTACAACATATCATCGACAAGGGCGGCATCGCAATGCCCGGTACTGCTTCTGCCGGCGAAATGCAGCAGGCTATGAACATGGGCTGTGAAACGCTGAAGTTCTTCCCTGCTGAAGCAAACGGCGGTGTCAACATGCTGAAGAACATCGGCGCTGCTCTAAAAGACGCTAAGTGGATGTGCACCGGCGGAGTCAATGCTAAGAACGTAAACGACTACCTGGGCTACGACCAAATCTTCGCTGTCGGCGGCACCTGGATGTGCAAGTCTGACGTAATCAAGGCCCACGACTGGGAAAAGATCACCGCTATGAGCAAGGAAGCTGTCGACGTTATGCTGGGCCTGGAACTGGGCCGCCTCGACATCAACAGAAAAAACGAAGAAGATGCAATGGTTGCCGCAAGCCTGCTGGCCGACCTGCTGAACAAGAAGATCGCTATTGGGAACAAGGCCTTCGAAATCATGACGTCCAACGGTCGCGGCAAAAATGGTCACATTACTATCCAGTGCAACAACGTCGACCGTGCGGTTTACCACCTGAACCGCCGTGGCGTGAAGTTTGACCTTGACAGCATGGTCAACCAGAACGGCAAGAACCTTGCATGCTGCCTGGCCGACGAAATCGGCGGCTTTGCAATCCAACTGGTTCAGAAGTAATTTTCATTGATAACAAACGCATAAAAAGGAGTTTATCACCATGTCTAAGAAAGTTGTTACCTTCGGCGAACTGATGCTCCGTTTGCAGCCTTATAACTACGAGCGCTTTGTTCAGGCGGACCACCTGGCGTTCACCTTCGGCGGCGGCGAAGCCAACGTTGCTGTTTCCCTGGCGAACTACGGCATGGACGCATACTTTGTTTCCAAGCTGCCTGCACACGCAATCGGTCAGGCTGCTGTGAACAGTCTGCGCCGCTACGGCGTCAACACCAGCATGATCACCCGCGGCGGCGACCGTGTTGGCATCTACTTCAACGAAAAGGGCGCTTCTCAGCGTCCTTCCGTCTGCATCTACGACCGTGCTCACTCCGCTATCCAGGAAGCTACCACTGCTGACTTCAACTGGGATGAGATCTTCGAGGGCGCAGAGTGGTTCCACTTCACCGGCATCACTCCGGCTCTAGGCGCAAACGTTGTTGCTATCTGCCAGGAAGCCTGCAAGGCCGCTAAGGCACATGGCTGCAAGATCAGCTGCGACCTGAACTACCGCGGCAAACTGTGGACGCGTGAGCAGTCTCGTGCTGCTATGACCGAGCTGTGCCAGTACGTTGACGTCTGCATCTCCAATGAGGAGGACGCAAAGGACGTCTTCGGCATTGAGGCTGAGGCTACCGACATCACCGCTGGTGAAATCAACTGCGAAGGCTACAAGAGCGTTGCAAAGCAGCTGGCTGACAAGTTCAGTTTCGAGAAGGTTGCTATCACTCTGCGTGAGAGTAAGAGTGCTTTCGACAACGACTGGAGCGCTATGCTGTATGACGCTGCTTCCGATGAGTACTGCTTCTCCAAGAAGTATCACCTGCACATCATCGACCGCATCGGCGGCGGTGACTCCTTCGGCGGCGGCCTGATCTATGCGCTGCTGAGCGGCAAATCCACTCAGGACGCTGTTGAGTTTGCAGTCGCCGCTTCCGCACTGAAGCACAGCATCGAAGGCGACTACAACTTTGCTACCATCGCTGAAGTTGAGAAGCTTGCTGGCGGCGATGGTTCCGGCCGTGTACAGCGCTAATGAACCGCAGATTTTTTCGTACTTTGCTTTTGCTTTATTAAAGGAGGAGTACGCGGCACATATCGCACGTTCCAACCGGGCGTGCGGCTTTTGTGTACGCGTAAGAGATATCTATGAAAGCATTTATGGATAAGGATTTCCTGCTGGAAACCGAAACTGCTAAGCATCTGTTCCACGACTATGCTGAAAATATGCCCATCGTGGACTATCACTGCCATATCTCTCCCAAGGAGATTTACGAAGACCGTCGTTTCAATGCGCTGGAAGATATCTGGCTGGGCGGCAAACAGCCCGATGGCTCTTACGCAGGCGACCACTACAAATGGCGTGTCATGCGTTCCAACGGCCTGTCTGAGGACTATGTAACCGGCGATAAGCCCGGTGCAGAGCGCATCCAGAAGTTTGCTGAAGCTCTGGAAATGGCAATCGGCAATCCCATGTACCACTGGTGCAATCTGGAACTGCACAAGTACTTCGGCATTGAGGAGGCTTTCACCCCCGAAACTGCACAGGAGATCTACCATCACTGCAACGAAATGCTGCAGAACAGTGAAAACATGACCGTCCGCGGCCTGATTCGTCAGTCCAATGTTGCCATGGTCGGCACCACCGATGACCCCATCGATTCTCTGGAATGGCACGAGAAGATTGCAGCTGACACTTCCATCACCTGCAAGGTCTGCCCTTCTTTCCGTCCTGACAAGGCTGTCAACATCCACAAGCCCGGCTTTGCAGAATATATGGACAAACTGGCTACCAGCGTTGGCAAGGAAAGCCTGAACACCGTTGCAGATGTTAAGGCTGCTCTGCTGGAGCGTCTGGACTTTTTTGCAGCACACGGCTGCAAGGCCAGCGACCACGGCCTGGACTACGTGATGTTCCGTCCGGCTTCTGACGAGCAGGTCGAGGCTGTCTTCCAGAAAGCTATGTCCGGTCAGGCTGTCACCGCGGAAGAAGCTGAAATGTACCAGACCGCAATCCTGCTGTTCCTGGCACGCAACTACCACAGCCGCAACATCGTGATGCAGCTGCACTATTCCTGCCTGCGGGATAACAACAAGGCAAAGTTTGCTGCCATGGGTCCCGATACCGGTTACGACATGATTGCACAGAACACCTGCGGCGGCAACATTGCTGCTCTGCTGAGTGCACTGGATGCAACCGACGAGCTGCCCAAGACCATCCTGTACTCTCTGAATCCTGCTGACAACGCACAGATTGACACCATCCTGGGCTGCTTCCAGAGCCCTGAAATTGCCGGCAAGGTACAGCATGGCTCTGCCTGGTGGTTCAACGACACCAAGACTGGCATGGAAGAACAGATGCAGTCTCTGGCAAGCCTGGGCCTGCTGGGCAACTTTGTTGGTATGCTGACCGATTCCCGCTCTTTCCTGTCCTATGCACGCCACGACTACTTCCGCCGCATCCTGTGCAACCTGATTGGCAACTGGGTCGAGAAGGGTGAATATCCCAACAACGAAGCTTCTCTAAAAAAGATCGTTGAGGGCATCTGCTGCAACAACGCAATTCGTTACTTCGGCCTGTAATTCTTTCAACGCGAGTCTCCGTTCTTTTCAAGTGCGGGGACCTTTGGAGTATCCGTAAAATTTTATACCGAATCGCGTCAGATTCCATATGGATTCCCATTGATACTGTTTTCCTTTTTCTTTACACTAGTCGTAATATGCTGGGCTTTTGTATACATCCTACGCATATTTACAAGGAGGTTCTTTTATGCGCGAGATTTTTTCTCTGAACACCAAATGGGCTTTCTCTCAGGAAACTACTACCGTTCCCCAGACCATGCCGACTAACTGGTACTGGGTCAACCTGCCCCACACCTGGAACGCAATCGATGGCCAGGACGGCGGTGGTGACTACTACCGTGGCACTGCTTTCTACGCAAAGCAGCTGGACAAGATGGATCTGCCCAAGGCCGACCGCTACTTTCTGGAAATCAATGGCGCAAATTCTTCTGCCATTGTTTATGTGAACGGCCAGGAAATGGCTCGCCACGACGGTGGTTACTCTACCTGGCGTGTCGATGTTACAGATGTTCTGCAAGCTCAGAATCTGATTGTGATTGCTGTGGACAACGCCCCCAACGATCACGTTTATCCCCAGTTTGCTGACTTTACGTTCTACGGCGGCCTGTACCGCAACGTGAACATGGTCTGTGTCAACAACAGCCACTTTGACCTGGAGTATTACGGTGGACCCGGCATCCAGATCACTCCTGTAATGGACGGCGACAACACTAACGTGGAAGTCAAGGTCTGGACCAAGAATCAGAAGAAAAGCCAGCAGCTGGTCTACACCCTGAAAGACAAAGAAGGCAATGTGGTTGCTACCACCACTACCTCCGAGGCCACCGCAAACTTTGTGATTGAAAATGCACATCGCTGGCACGGCCGCAAGGATCCCTACCTGTACACTGCTGAGGTCATCTTGACTGAAGGCAATGCAGTTCTGGACAACGTTTCCGCACGCTTTGGCTGCCGCACCTACGAGATTGATCCCGAACGCGGCTTCATCCTGAACGGTGAAGCGTATCCGCTGCACGGCGTATCTCGCCACCAGGACCGCTGGGGCATCGGCAACGCACTGCTGCCTGAGCACCACAAGGAAGACATGGAACTGATCTGCGAAATGGGTGCTAACACCATCCGTCTGGCACACTATCAGCACGACCAGTACTTCTACGATTTGTGCGACGAGTACGGCCAGGTTGTCTGGGCTGAGATTCCCTACATTTCCCACCACCTGCCCAATGGCCGGGAAAACACCATCAGCCAGATGAAGGAACTGATTATCCAGAACTACAATCACGCCAGTATCGTTGTCTGGGGTCTGTCCAACGAAATCACCATGGACGGCGGCAAGGACCCCGGCCTGGTTGAGAACCATCGTATTCTGAACGACATGGTTCACGAAATGGACAAGACCCGTCTGACCACTGTTGCAGCGCTTTCTTCCTGCAGCAAGGACGCTGCATACCTGCGTATTCCTGATGTTATCAGCTACAACCACTACTTTGGCTGGTATGCTGGTGAAACCGATATGAACGGCCCTTGGTTTGACGATTTCCACGCTGCTTATCCCAATCTGCCTGTCGGTATGTCCGAGTATGGCTGCGAAGGCCTGAACTGGCACTCCTCCAACCCCGAACAGGGCGACTATACGGAAGAATATCAATCCTACTACCACGAAGAGCTGATCAAGCAACTGTTCTCCCGCAAGTACCTGTGGGCAACCCACGTCTGGAATATGTTCGACTTCGGCTGCGACAACCGTAACGAAGGCGGCGAGAATGGCCAGAACCACAAGGGTCTAGTTACCTTCGACCGCAAGTACAAGAAGGACGCCTTCTATGCTTACAAGGCATGGCTGAGCGACGATCCGTTCGTCCACCTGTGCAGCAAGCGCTACATCGACCGTGTTGAGGACGTTACCCGTGTAACCGTTTACTCCAACCAGCCGGAAGTTGAGCTGTTCGCAAACGGCGTATCTCTGGGCAAGCAGAGCTGCCCCGAGCACTTCTTCTACTTCGATGTGCCCAACGCTGGCGAAACCAAGCTGACCGCTGTTGCAGGCGACTACACTGACGAGAGCTTCATCCGCAAGGTTGAAGAACCTAACCCGGCTTATCGTATGGTTGATAAGAGCGCCGTTCTGAACTGGTTCGACATCGTTGAACCGGAAGGCTACCACTCCCTGAACTCCAAGGTCGGCGACGTGCTCAAGTGCCCCGGCGGTCAGGAAGCTTTCATGGGTGTACTAGCTACCGTCATGCCCAAGACCGAGGAATTCAAGAAAGCAGCTTCTGCGATTGGTCCCGAACTGTTTGACACCCTGGCAAGCATCGCTATTCTGCGCCTAATTAACCTAATGGCTATGTCCGGCGTTAAGCCTACCAAAGAGCAGCTGCTGACTGCAAACGCAATCCTGAACAAGGTCGCCAAGGTCTAATCTGTTTCTTTACTATTTCGCATCAAAAAACGCCCCCTGCACAGCGCTGCAGTGGGGCGCTTTTTACTTTTTGTTTGCTCACGGAACAATGCTTACGCGCATTTATTAGATATCGTTGCTCAAATAGCAATCCATTTGGTGAAACATTCTAGTAATATTATATACATTTTTCTTGTTTTCTTTCTTTTGTTCTGTTATACTCGCAGTGGAAGTTTCTTCCGCATTGCATTGCATTTCATTTCATTATAAACAATTCAGGAAAGGATCTGTTATTATGGGCTTTCTAACGGGAAAGACAACGCTTATCACTGGCGCAGGCCGTGCTGTTCTCCAGGATGGCAGCTGTGGTTCTATTGGTTATGGTATTGCTACTGCCTTTGCAAAAGAAGGTTCCAATCTGGTCATCACCGGCCGCAACGTAAAAAAGCTGGAAGATGCAAAGGAAGAACTGGAGCGCCTGTATGGCATCCGTGTCCTGATTGTGCAGGCTGACGTTAACAGCGGTGCCGACAACAAGGCCGTTGTGGATAACGTGGTCAAACAGGCCGTCGAAACGTTCGGCGGCATTGATGTGCTGATCAACAATGCACAGGCTTCCGCCTCCGGCGTACCACTGGCAGACCATACTACCGAGCAGTTTGATTTGGCGATTTACTCTGGTCTGTATGCAGCCTTTTATTATATGCAGGCTTGCTATCCTTATCTGAAAAAGAGTAAAGGCAGCATTATCAATTTTGCTTCTGGCGCAGGCTTGTTTGGCAACTTTGGCCAGTGTGCCTATGCCGCAGCAAAAGAAGGTATTCGCGGCCTGAGCCGTGTTGCCGCTACCGAGTGGGGCCCGGACGGCATCAATGTAAACGTGGTCTGCCCCATCGCCTGGACCGCACAGCTGGAGAAGTTCCAGCAGGCATATCCGGAAGCTTTTAAGTCTAACGTGAAAATGCCTCCTATGGGACATTACGGTGATTCCGAAAAGGAAATCGGCCGTGCCTGTGTCCAACTGGCAAGCCCCGATTTGAAGTATCTGACCGGCGAAACCTTAACGCTGGAAGGCGGCTTGGGACTGCGTCCGTAAACAAATTATAAAAAGGCCTGACGCATCGCTGCGTCAGGCCTTTTTTATTTGTCAGATGGTTCAGGCTGCTTTTTCCGTAGATTTATCCTTCGGCAAAAGGATATTCAGCACCACAGCCACCAGTGCGGCAGGCACAATACCAGAACCGCCAAATACCAACTGCACCAGCTGCGGCATCTGGGACAAAATCGATGCGTTTGCACCAAAGCCATAGCCCAAGCCCAAAGCCACCGTTACGATGGTCATATTGCGCGGTGTGAGTGGATCTTTGGTAATCAGCTGAACACCGCCCATGACGATGCTGGAGAACATAATGACCGCAGCACCACCCAGCACGCTCTGCGGCATGATCGAGATGAGGGCAGCCAGTTTCGGCAGCAAACCGCACAACACCAGAAAAGCAGCACCGCAAGCCAGCGCAAAGCGGTTTACAACCTTGGTTACGGTTACCAGACCCACGTTCTGGCTGAAAGATGTATTCGGCATTACACCAAACAAAGCAGCAATGCTGGATCCCAGACCGTCGCAAATGATACCGCCGGACAGCTCCTGATCCGTAGCTTCACGGCCCATACCGCCTTCCATTACGCCGGAAATATCGCCCAGCGTTTCCACGGCGCTGACGATGAACATAATGATTACCGGCAAAATCGCGCCCAGATGAAATGTCGGCTTGACCGGCATAAATTCCGGTACCGCAAACCAGGGTGCCTGGGCTACCTTATCCCAGTTCAGTACCCAAGCCTTTGTGTACTCCACACCTTCAGCAGTAACGCTGATAGTAGGCAGGAAAATCGGCAGTATGGCACATAACACATAGCCAAACAGAATACCGATCAAAATGCTGGAAGAACTGACAATTCCTTTCGTGCCGTGCTGCAGCACCAAAATCACTGCCATGACCGTAAGGCCAATCAGCAAGTTTTCCATGGAAGCATAATCCGGTGCGCCAGAACCACCGCCAAACGTAGCAACGCCAACACCAATCAGCGATAAGCCAATCGACATTACAACCGTACCTGTAACAATTGCGGGAAAGAAGCGGCGCAAAGGTTTTAGAAATGCGCCCAAAACACTCTCAATCAGACCGCCGATCATAGAAGCACCCATGATTGCGCCATATGCTACGATACCGCCGCCGGTCATATTTGCGATTCCCTGGAACACGCCAATAAAGCTGGAGCTTGTGCCCATCACGATTGGCACTTTACCGCCCATGGGCCCCACTGTAAACAACTGAATCAGCGTCAGCGCACCAGCCACTAGCATTGCATTTTGCAAAAGTGTCACCTGCAAAGCTGCGAAGTTTTCGCCGCCTACTGCGGCGCAAGTCCCTGTAACAACTAAAATGGGGGTCAGATTGCCCACAAACATGGCCAATACATGCTGCAAGCCCAGCGGTATCGCTTGCCGCAAAGGAAGCTTTCCTTCAAATTCATATGGTGTTGCACTCGATTTCTTTTCCACGCTTTCTACCTGCCTGTTTCTTTTTTCTCATAAGATTGCTTGTTGCTGCACGATGTTTTCATGCCACAAAACGCCTATCTCTCAACGACCGTTTTCAACAAAGTATGTCTATTGTAGCACGTAATCCTGTAATGCCAAGTAAGCCGAAATAAGTCAGACTTATCTTTTGTCAGGAGTACAAGAGAAGCCCTGGCTTTCCGGTTACTTTTTAACCAATATAGCCATGTATAGACAGCCTGTATCTGCCTGGAAGTGCTCTGGGTCTCCTATGATTTTCTTTTTTCCGATCGTACTTATACTTTCTGCGTCAGTTCATCCTACTCTGCCGGTTTGATTGTAAAACGCGATCCAACGATTGCATTTTTGTGATATTGGCGTCCGCATTTTTGAATTTTTCTTTCTGTTTCTCTCCCTGAAAAAGTCATCTGTTTTTTTCAAAGCACCGCAGAAATTGCCAGTGAACAAGACCCGTTCCAGTCTTGAAAAGTACTATATTGTATGATACTATTTTAATGGATTCTTTTTGTGAGTTTTCTTTTATTAGGACACAAAAAACAGCAGATATCCACAGCGATTCAAAGCACTTTCAGTATCGCTGTGCAAAGTAAAATCACGGAGGAAATAGCATGGATGATAAAGAAACCCCAATCTACGAAGAAGATCTGAATTTAATGCATCTTTGCCGCGAATTGATGCACCACTGGTATGTGATTGTTGCTGTGGCTTTGATTGCCGCTTTGGCAGGCTTCCTTTTCAGTAAGGCCTACCGGACCTACGAGTACACTGCATCTTTCGACATGATCGTTACTGCAAAACTCACTTCTGTCAAAATCGATCCTACCAAGAAAAGTCCTGTCATAAATCACCCCAAATTCTCCAGTAAAAATAAAGAACCTGACAAAAACGAAATCACTGAAGAAGATATTGCACTGGCCAAGTCTCTGGTCGATACCTATGCATCTGTAATCCAAAGCAATGTCGTTTTGGAGCCGGTTATTGATATCCTTGGTTTGGATATGACCTATTCCGATCTGCGCGACATGGTTACTGTAAAGACAGAAGACCATTCTCAAATTCTTCATGTATCTGTGTGTGGCGATGACGAAGTACAGGTTAAAAAAATTGCCCAACAGATTGGCCGCGTTCCGCCGCAGCTGCTCAGCAAGACAGCAAGAGCCGGTTTCTGCCAAATGTTCAGTAAAATCGAGACCGAGCAAACCGGCGTTTCCCCCAGCGTAAAAAAGATTACGGTTCTGTCCGCTTTCCTGGGTGCTTTTTTTGCAATCGGACTGTTGTTCCTGCGCTTTTTGTTTAGCAATTACATCGAAAACGATGAAGACGTCCAGAGCTATCTGAATCTGCCTGTTGTGGGCGTTATCCCGGCAATCAAGGAGGTAAAGTGAGATGTCTGTTTTTCATTTCAAGCCGTTCTCTTTTGTAAAAAAAGACGCATCCCAATCTTTTAGCCTCATCTCGAAACCGAACACACCGTTTCATTACGTGGAAGCATACAACGCGCTGCGCACCAATCTGAATTTTATTGCAACAGAAAACAACGCCCACAGCTTTGTGGTTACCAGCGCTATTCCGAACGAAAACGCCAGCAATGCATCGCTCAATTTAGCGATTTCTCTGGCTTCGGAAAAGAAACGTGTAATCATCGTTGACTGCGATCTGCGCAAGCCTGCTTTGCAGCAGGCCCTGCACCTGGAATCCTGTACTAGCGGCCTTGTTCATGTTCTTACCGGAAAAGTAACGTTGGAAAAAGCAATCTGCAATTGTGAATCGCCGAATCTTTCTGTGCTGGTTGCTGGTGATGTCGACGGAAATCCTTCTGCACTTTTTGATCAGGATGAGATGAAAACCATCGTTGAAGCCCTGAAGCGTCAGTTTGATTACGTCATCCTCAATGCTCCACCGGTTTCTGTCGTAACGGACGCATCTATTCTGGGTCAGTACGTAGATGGCGCATTGCTCGTAGTGCGTTCCAAGTTTGCGCCGCGCGAGGCTGTACTGCTGGCAAAGCACAAACTGGAGGCTGTTCATGTGAAGATTTTCGGTGTAATTCTGACCGAGTTTAATAGCCGTAAAATCAACAAATCCTCCGGCTATTCCCACATGCACCGTTATCAGTATTGATTCTGCTTTGCATACCAGAATCATTTCATAAATACAAAACCCCGAGAAGGCTGCGAAATTGTTCGCTGTGCCTTCCCGGGGTTTTTATTTTTCCTGTATCCTAAACTTAGGCTTTCATGTATCAGTTTGCCTTATTGGCCGTTGTCTGGCCTTCTGCAACACCTTCGGTGCTGTCAGACATAAAGAGGATCTTAACCGTTGCCATCATAATTTTCAGATCTTCTACGATGCTGGGATGTGCAATATACGTCAAGTCCATCTGCAGCTTATCGTACGGCGTTGTATTGTACTTACCATACACCTGTGCGTAGCCGGTCAAGCCTGCCTTTGCCTGCAAGCGCAGCGCAAATTCCGGCATTTCTTCCATATACTGCTGTGCAATTTCCGGACGCTCCGGGCGAGGTCCAACGATGGAAAGGTCGCCGTGCAGGATATCCCACAGCTGCGGCAATTCATCCAAACGCAGCTTTCTGATGACTTTACCAATCGGGGTAATGCGATTATCATTGTCGCCTGTTGAAAGTCTTGCCACGCCGTCCTTTTCTGCGTCAGTACGCATACTGCGGAACTTATGGATGCGGAAGCGCTTGCCGTCCTTTGTCAGGCGAACCTGCGAATACAAAACCGGACCGCCATCGTACAGCTTGATTGCAAGTGCAACAATCAGCATAATCGGGCTCAGCAGAATCAGCGCTAACAGAGAAATTACAATGTCCATCAGACGCTTCATAGCCAAAAACTCCGGAGAAGCATGATAGCGGCGTACCTGCAACATCGGAAGATGGAACATATGAATCGGTTTGGAGCCACTCATCAGTACATCGCCGATGCGAGGAATCACCATAACCTCAATATCCTCTGCAATACAGTACTTCAAAATGATGTTGCGGTCATGGCTATGCACACCACTCAGGAATACCGTTTTCACGCCTTTCAGAATACTCAAATCCTGCAAGCACTCATTTACCGGAACGATCATCTGAACCTCATATTTTTTAGCAAGGCCGTATTCCTGCACCAGTTCCTGCAAGCCTTCACGAGCATCGTGTATCACTGCCGTTGCACGAGGCGGAAACGTTCTGTAATACCAGTGATTCGCACTATAACTCCAGAGCGTCGAAAGCACCAGCTGCACACCCAAAGTCATCAAAAGCGGCCACAACTTGGGTAGTTCTTTCGTCAACAACCATGTGATAATAAACATCACGCCGTCGGTCGCCATTGCCGCCAAACATTGACTGTAAATCAGTTCTGCAATCGGCTTCATGGAAATAAGGAGTGCTTCGTACACGTTGCAGCATGCACAATAGATAATCATGAACAACGCAATGACTAAATAGTTGCCGTTACGGTAGAACGGAGATGCTACACGCTCCCCATAGTACAGATACCAGCAACCTGAAAATGCCGCCGTCATAAGAAGCAAGTTCAATATTTTTACAAACTTAAGCAAAACATCATGCTTTATTTTTTCCATCTAGCTTACCCTTTCCGCTCATGCGAAACACCCCACAACGGGAAATTCACCACAGGCACGGGATATCCTCTCTCATTTGCACAAGGCATAATCGAGAATGTCATTTCCGTGACATTTGCATTTCTATTTGCCAAAAGTGCAAATTTCATTTGAAAACGCACTTTTCCAAATGCATTTTAATTTTTTGCGCTCGTTTTATTATAATATTGTCATTCCGAAAAAGCAAGTTATCAGGAAAGTTTTGTCTTTTTTTCACTTTTTCTGTCAACTTCATTTCTGCGTTTTTTCTGCGTTATATATGGGAAATCCATCTATCTTAGTAAATGTTTTTTCTTTTTTTGGGAACAGTTTCAACCGTCTTTCACAAACTTGAAAAAATTCAAATTTTTGGTTTTGTACCTTGTGTTATGGAATCTTCTCACCTTTTCGCTTCTGTCTTACTTGTACAAAAAGAAAACAAAGAACCCGAAAGTTCTCTGCTTTCTAAAGCTTTTCTTCCAAAACCTGCTATCAGCTATTATTTGCTGTATTGTATGCGGTACGGATGGCGCTGGCAATATCTGCCGTGCGTTCGCCAGAACCATCGCCGGCATAGTAGACCGGCACAGCGCCTCCATCACATCAAAGTTGTTCTTCTTAGAACTCATTGCCGTGGGCACATAATCACAGGAAACGTTGATTTTCTCTGTAGCCACTGGGATAGAAACTCGCTTTTTGACCTTTTCTGCAACAGGCAGTATCCAGTTGTAAAGTACTGCGCCCATCGGCGAAATAGTATCGCCACGGAAACTGGGAATCAGGCGATTGCCGCAGAGCTTAGGTGTGGTAGATGCCGTATTGATAGGCGTCACGACGCCGATTGCAATATATACCGCACCACCCTTGGCCAGTCGCTTGTAAAGTGGAGATTGCGCAGCCCCATAGAACCATCAAATTTCTTATAATCAGTAGTCAGCAGCGGAAGCATGATGCGATTCTTCAAAGCAAGATTACCCGCTTGCATGGTCTGCTGAAGCAACGAATTCTTAGATATTGTTCACTCTTCTTTTGATGCGATCCGTTTAAGCAGCATAAGGAGCAGCTCTTTTTCATTTTCTGTCATACCATCCAACGCGCGGTCTTCCCAGCGATGCAGCATAGCCTGGCCAAATTCAAAAATCTCCTGGCCCTTTTCTGTGGCATACAGCACCGTTGCGCGTCTGTCCGTCGGATGCGCTTCCCTTCGAAAAAATCCATCTTCCACCAGTTTTTGAATGGTCCGCAGCGCATATGCTCGGTCCAGCGAAAGATCTCTGGTCACATCAGACGGTGTACACCCCGGACGAGCACAAACCTCCAGAATAAAATACAGCAACCCGACGGTAATACCTTTCTTTCGCAGTTCCTCGCCGCAAAAGAAAGAAAAATCTCGATGCAGTCGTTCGATACATGTAGGAAACATCGCATTGTTCATACTATTCTTCTCCTTTCGCAATCCTATACAGCGCAAACAGGCGACGAAGTTACCTGTTTTCTACATTTTCGCACATTGTTCAAATTATAACATAGTTTGCATAAATGTTCCATTGTCTGTGCTTGATTTTGATAACAGTTACAGGTATACTAAACAGGTACTTATTTTTTCTGTAAATCTGTCTCTGTAGCTCAGCCGGATAGAGCATTCGTCTCCTAAGAATTAAGACAGGCTGTCACCTGTCGAATTATGTTGAAAGTTCAACTTAAACCGGCAACGCATGAATTTCAGGCGAAACAAGTTTCTTCCATTTTGATCTTCTATTTTAGTTCCGGTTCGTCAACCGAGGTCCTCATGGATGCCCACAAGTAATTCCTGAAGCACTGCGCCGGTTTTGACCGGACACCCCACAAACCCGCATAATCCCCACAAAAATCGAATATGTCTTCGTAGCTCAGCTGGATAGAGCACACGCCTCCTAAGCGTGGGGCCAGCGGTTCGAATCCGCTCGAGGACACCAAAAAGGACAAAGCCCTGTTAGCAATTCTTGCAAATAGGATTTTGCCCTTCTTTTTTATGTAATTACAAATCCGTCTTTTCCCCGCTAAGAACCTCTCTGAAATATGGCAAAGCCCCCTTATGTAGTTATTATCCTACACAAGGGGGCTTTTTGTCATTGTCCGCTTTTACGTAACCTGTTCAAGCGGCATCCGCTTCATTTTCTATCTTTGTGAAAATTTGCATGATCGGTGCAAACGGATTCTGAACATTGAAACAGAAACGCTTGCCAATCTACGCTACAGTTGTATTCATTGTATTTACAACATAATGAATTTTGTTTTTAAAATTACTGTTCACGCTTTTTTCGTAAAGTCAGTACACCACTGCCACTTAGAACCATCAAGACAATCCACAATGTCAGGTTGGTAGTATCACCAGTTGCGGTGGCTCCAACTACGGGCTGCGGTGTGGTCGTCGGCACTTCTGTCGGTTGAGCAGTGTCTTGATCCTTTTCGGCTTGCGCTGCAGCATCCTGCAACGCCTTCAATGCTGCTTCTGCATCCTGCAGAACCTTTTCATTTGTGACCAGTTTCTTCTGCGTATCGGTCAAAGCATCGAATGCCTTGCGAGCATCTGCAATGTTCTTTTCCGATTCCAGAGTAACCTTGCCGATAGCATTAATCTTTTCGATAACAGCGTTAGCAGCAGCTTGATCCTTTTCGGCCTGCGCTGCAGCATCCTGCAATGCCTTCAATGCTGCTTCTGCATCCTGCAGAACCTTTTCATTTGTGACCAGTTTCT
>JAHHRK010000090.1 GCA_020025795.1 Faecalibacterium sp.
GATGCTATCGTGGTCAAGGTCACCGATATCGACCAGCAGGGCCGTATCAACCTGAGCCGCAAAGATGCAATCGCGGAGCTGGAAGCTAAGAAAGCTGCACAGCAGGGCTGATAAAAGAACAGAAATTGTAACAACAAACCTGTTCACCATCTAACTGTAATAAAAGAGCGATGCCCGACTTTTCAAAAGGTCGGCATCGCTCTTTTTGTTTATGTAGGCATTGATGGACTGATTTGTTTGCTCGCCGTAGATACTATATAAAAGAAGGCCTATGTACATAGGCCTTTTCTTTTGCGGATAGGTATCCTGTGGGGTAGGGGAGCAAATATTCGTTATAAACTACTGCTTGGAGACGATAAACTGGGATGGTGCTATGGGGAAAGGATTCTCTGAAGTAAAACGTATAATAAAAAAGCGATACAAATTTCCCGGCCAAGAGAAATTTATATCGCTTTGCTGATTGCTGATGATTTATATAAGGGGATGACGATCTAAAAAAGATGCCTTAGCGATTAGTCGCTGATGTAGGGCATCAGAGCAACGTGACGAGCGCGCTTGATTGCGACAGTCAGCATACGCTGATGGAATGCGCAAGTGCCGGTAACACGGCGGGGAATAATCTTGGAACGCTCGGAAACGTACTTACGCAGACGGGGAACGTCCTTGTAATCGATGGAGTCGATCTTGTCGACACAGAAGCTGCAGACCTTCTTACGGCCACGACGCATGGGGCGTGCGGGACGGCTGCCTTCGTTTCTTTCAAAAGCCATTGCTTATTACCTCCTTAATAGAATGTGCTGCATCAGAAGGGGAGATCGTCGTTGTCTTCAATGACAGCGAAATCATCCGCGCTCCCTGCCGAATAGCTGGGAGCGGCCTCCATGGTGTTTGCGCGGGGCGCATTGTAACCATTGGATGCAGGCGCGGAATAATGATTATCATAATTATTATTGCCGCTATTCGTAGATTTGGGACCTGCGAAATTGATGTTAGTTGCAACGATTTCGACGGCTGTGCGATTGTTGCCAGTCTTATCGGTGTAGTTGCGGCTCTGCAGACGGCCTTCAACGGCAATCAGGGAACCCTTCTGGAAGTACTTGCAGACAAACTCTGCGCTGGCCTCCCAACAAACCACATCAATAAAGTCGGCCTGCGACTGACCGTTTGCATCGCGGCGATTGCGATCGCATGCAATGCGGAAACTTGCGACCTTGCGGCCGGTCTGTGTCTGACGCAGGGTGGGGTCGGCTACCAGTCGGCCCATAATAGCTACAACATTCAGCATAACTTCAGCCTCCTACAAGCGTAACTTACGCTTCTTCCTTTGCAACGATCAAAGAACGCAGAACGCCATCGGTGATCTTGTACACACGATCCAGCTCAGCGGGGAACTCGGGAGCACTGGTGAAGTTGATCACAGTGTAGAAGCCCTCTTCCTCGTCGTTGATGGGGTAAGCCAGACGCTTCTTGCCCCACTCATCAATGGAATCGATGGTACCGTTTGCCTCGATCAGAGCTTTGAACTTTGCGTTAACAGCGTTCATGGCTTCCTCGTCGACGCAGCTGGTAATCAGCATGGTTTCGTACTTTGCCATTTTGTAGCACCTCCTTTTGGACTTTAGGGCCACCCCAACCAGGGTGACCAAGGATTGTGACAGAGTGTCACAAACGCCCTTGCGGACGCTTAAACATTATAACAAAGAAAAGTGGCGGTGTCAACATAAAAATCATGCCGAACCGCCACTTTTTACAAATTTTCTATTCTTTTACAGCGTTTTGCACAGCTCTTTCAGATATGCACGGAATCCTTCGCCGATTTCCGGGTGCTGCAGCGCCATTTCAACCTGCGCTTCCACGACGCACAGCTTGTTGCCCATGTCATAGTGCTTGCCGGTGAAATCAACAGCAGTCATGCCGCCGCAGGTGCGTGCGTACTCTGCCATGGCGTCGGTCAGCTGATATTCGCCGCCTGCGCCGCGGGGGATGCGGCTCAAAATGGGATAAATCTCCGGAGTGAGCAGTACACGGCCCAGAATGGAGAAATTGCTGAACTCCTGGCCCTTCTTGGGCTTTTCGATCATGTCGTCTACAAAGTACAGATTATTGTGCAAAGGGGTGGTTTTTAGGCTGCAATAGCGGGATACATCTTCCCAGGGAACTGCGTTTACACCAACAGCAGGACGACCAAATTCTTCGTAAGCGCGAACCAACTGTGCACAGACAGGATCTTCGCCAACGATAACGTCGTCACCATAAATAACCAGGAACGGGTCGTCGCCAGTGAAAGCCTTTGCGCAGGAAACAGCATGGCCCAGGCCCAGGGTCTGCTTTTGACGAACAAAATAAATATTTGCCTGGTTGGCAATGCCAAGGCACTCGGCGAGCATCTTTTCTTTGCCGGGAGCAGACAGCTTTTCTTCCAGCTCCGGGCAGCGGTCGAAATGGTCTTCGATGATGGACTGGTTTCGGCCCAGAATGATTAGGATGTCAGTACAGCCGGATTGTACAGCTTCCTCCACAAGGTACTGGATCGCAGGCTTGTCTACAATGGGCAGCATGCCCTTGGGCATAGCTTTCGTTGCCGGCAGGACACGCGTGCCCAGACCCGCAGCGGGAATAACGGCTTTTTTGACCTTCATAAAAGATGCTCCTTTTACATTTACATGACGATTACGCCAGCAGATTGTACAGTGCGGCAGTGTTAGGACCAACAAACAGACTGAGTACGATACCCAGGAGCAGCAATGCACCTGCCATCAGGAAAACAGCAGCCCAACTGGTGCCACCCTTTGCGCGCAGCACATACTTGCGCTGGTTGGCATCCGGGTAGGCGGCACGAATTTTCGAGATCTGCTGAATGCAGTTTTTCTTGTACCAGTAAAAGCCGTACAGTCCGCGCAGGATCATAACGGCAAAGTTCAAAACAGAAGCGGCTGCCGCAAGACGATACAGGAAATCTCCGTTCATACCGGCTGTTAAGGGGCTGCCGGTGGCTTGCAGCATATACAGAATAGACGGAGTGTCAATCAGCAGCAAAGTGGCTGCCAACAGCAAGGCCGGCTTCCATGCCTTGCGATAAGCAAAATAGAACGGGCCAAACATCATGGCGCTGAAGCTGACAGCAACGCGGCGGTGCAGCAGTTCCATCTGCTTAAAAAGCATCATATACAGATAATTGGATTTTCCCAAAAATGCAGACCAGTCAGATACAGGAATGTTTTCTATGGTGCTGTCCGGATCAATGTTCGGGATGGCACCTTCCTGCGCCTGTGCAGTTTGCTGAGGGGGAGTATATGTATTGTTATACAGCTGGCTGTAATCAAAACCGGAACCGTTCTGACCCTTTTCTGTGTCAGAAGTGGCGTTTTGCTGCGTGTTTGCAGCGTTCTGCTGTTCCGGCTGGGACGGCTGTTTTACCGTTTCGTCAGGATTGGGACCAGCTTGGGCCTGTTGTACGGCAGCAGGCGTCCATTCAAATCCGGCAGCATGCTGATTTTGGTTTGCACAGAAACCGTTTTCCTGCCAGCAGGTACGGTGGTGGGGGGTACCGCATTCAGGACAGACAACGATGTCGTCTGCTGCGGTGAACTTCTTTTTACAAATCGGGCATTCCTGGCCCGTAAAATCGTACATAAAACTCCTCCGTAAACAATGATGATGGGTACATCAGTGTACAAATATATACAGCATTGTACACCAATTTATGAAAAAATGCAATCGCGCCATACTTTTCTGCGATATATCTTTACTTTATCACACAAATTCGTTATACTGATTAAGTATCTGTGTATATACTATGTATTTTGCGTATCGTGAGGTTTCTATGATTACAGTAGATGAATTGAAATTTAAGCTGGGCGGCTTCCGCACCGCTGTAAATGACCTGGAAGAGGCCCTTGCCATTGAGCAGAGCAAGAAGCGTTTGCAGGAGCTGGAGCATAAGATGACTATGCCCGGCTTTTACGATGACGCGGATGCCAGCAAAAAGGTATTTGATGAAATGGGCGACTTGAAAAATAAGCTGACCCGCTTCGAGAATCTGCGCAGCATGTACGATGATGCCGAGACCATGCTCATTATGCTGGAGGAAGAAAACGATCCCGATTTGATTCCGGAAGGCGAAGAAGCAGTCAACAACGTGGAAAAGGCTGTCGATGAACTGCAGCTGGTCACCATGCTGAACGGCGAGTACGACCACAGCAATGCGATTCTGACTTTCCATGCCGGTACCGGCGGCACCGAAGCACAGGATTGGGCCGAGATGCTGTACCGTATGTACAACAAGTGGGCCGATGCACATGGCATGAGCGTGGATGTGATGGACTACCAGGACGGCGATGAAGCCGGCATGAAGAGCGCATCCATGATTGTTAAGGGCACCAATGCTTACGGTCTGCTGAAGAGCGAAAACGGTGTGCATCGTCTGGTTCGTGTCAGCCCCTTTGACTCTCAGGCTCGCCGCCAGACCAGCTTTGCTTCTCTGGAAGTTATGCCTGAGCTGGATGATTCCATCCATGTGGACATTCGCCCCGAAGATATTGAAATGCAGGTTTACCGCGCATCCGGTGCCGGCGGCCAGCACGTCAATAAGACTTCCAGTGCAGTTCGTTTGATCCATAAGCCCACCGGCGTGGTCGTTAACTGCCAGACCGAGCGTTCTCAGTTCCAGAACCGTGACTACGCTATGCGTATGCTGGAAGCAAAGCTGTACCAGATCGCACAGCAGCAGCACATGGATAAGATCGAGGACATCAAGGGCGTTCAGAACGAGATCGCCTGGGGTCATCAGATCCGCAGCTATGTCTTTATGCCGTACACCATGGTCAAGGACCATCGTACCAACTATGAAACCGGCAACGTAGACGCTGTCATGGACGGTGATCTGGACGGATTCATCTTTGCTTACCTGAAGGCTGCCTCTCGCGGCGAGCTGCAGGACACCTGATAAACCGCAAGGCGCAGGAGGACTTCCTGCGCCTTTTTTTGTGTGGCAAATAAATATTGAAAAACAGAAAATACCAATTGACATCCGATGCAGCAGCCATGTATACTCAGGAAAGAATGATTTTATGATTGAGGTGTAAGCTATGAAAACATTTTGGTCAGAGCATCGCAGCATCCTGCTTTCCCGTGTGCTGGTGATTCTATTCGGTATTTTGTTGGTGGCGCTGGATTTGGGCGGCTGGTGGTTCGTGCAGTTCATCTGTGCGAATGTGGTGCTCCATACTGGGACACGCTACGCGCTGTCACTGCTGATTTGTTTATACATATGCAGTGTGCCGGCATATATCCTGCTGTTTAGTCTGCATCGTTTGCTGAACAATCTGGAAAAAGATCTCGTGTTTGTGCAGGAGAATGTTACTTTGCTGCGTCGCGTCAGCTGGTGCTGTGTGGCGGCGGCGGTAGTCTGCCTGATTTTTTCCAGTACATGGCTCAGTCTGGCAGTCGTCAGTCTGGCAGCGGCGTTTATGGCGCTGATTGTACGAGTCATTAAAAACGTATTTGTCCGGGCAATCAACATGAAAGCAGAGCTGGACTATACGATATGAGGTGAAATTATGCCGATCATTGTAAATTTGGACGTAATGATGGCCAAGCGCAAGATAGGCTCCGGCGAGCTGGCAGAGCACGTGGGCATTACACCGGCCAATCTGTCAATTTTGAAAAATCAAAAGGCTCGTGCAGTGCGTTTTTCCACGTTGGAGGCAATCTGCCGCGAACTGGATTGTCAGCCGGGAGATATTTTGGAATACCGTCCGGAGGAGTAAAATAGAATTATTGCGCATTGTGCGTGTGTAGAAAACGGTGTGGCTTTGGTCATGCCGTTTTTTGTTGCGAGTATCACGATTGCAGATTTTGTGCTACACTGGCATTGTAAGAGCAGCTTTGAAAGATGAATAGAAAAAAGGCTCAGTTCGATATACTCAAACCGGGCCTTTTTTATATATGGATTGCACGAATAAAGCAAAGGTAGCTGACAGATGCTGTCAACATCGA
>JAHHRK010000091.1 GCA_020025795.1 Faecalibacterium sp.
TGCCACATCGACATTGCTATGGCTGTCTGGCGCGAAGGCGCAACCGGCGGTGAGCTGGATATGCTGGCTCGTCAGCCGCTGTGGCGCCATATGCTGGACTACCGCTGCGGCACCGGCCATGGCGTTTCTCATGTTGGTGCGGTTCACGAAGGCCCCCAGAGCCTGCGCCCCCACAACAGCATCGTATTTGTGCCCGGCATGGTCATCACCGACGAGCCCGGCATCTACGAAGAAGGCCATATGGGCATCCGTATCGAAAACGAGCTGGTCTGCGTTGAGGCCGGCGAAAGCGAATACGGCAAGTTCCTGCGCTTTGAACCGCTGACCTTCGTGCCCATTGATACTTCCTGCGTGCTGGTCGATGAACTGACCCGCGAGGAAAAGCAGTGGCTGAACAACTATCATGCACAGGTTCTGGCAAAGCTGCGTCCCCTGCTGAACGAAGGCGAGGCCGCATGGCTGGCTGCAAAGTGTGCTGCTATCTAATGCCCCACCTGTAAGAAGAGAAAGGAGCTCTCTATGGAGCGCGTCCGATATCTTTTGGTACCGGCGGTTATACCGCTGTTACCTCTTTTGGGCTTATTTTTCATTCCGCAAACCCAGCGCCGCCGCCGCTTTATTACCGGCGGAATGTTGTTCACCCTGGTCTTTGCCTTTCTTGGTATGGGGCTGCAAGGCTCTGCCAAGGCTGGCAGCCTGGGCTGGCTGGAATTCAGCCTGCAAGGCACCCCCATGGGAGCGGTCATCTCCCTTTCGATTGCCTCTCTGCTGTGTTTGGCCGGATTGTTCGGCTTTGAAGTGCTGGATGGCAAAGAACGTAATTATTACGTTGCTTTCCTAACGGTATTCATTGCCGTGCAGCTCATGACCGGTGCTGGCAGCCTGCCTTTGTTTCTGGCAGCCTGGCTGATTGCTGCTGTTGCCTGTGATGTTCTGGTAAAGCGCAACCCCAAAGGTCTGCGCTTTTACCGCATCGGCACGGTGATGAGCGGCGTTTTGCTGCTGGCCGGTGCCATTTTGGCCTGCAACAGTAATGCGGTTCTGACCTTTCTGCCCCACACTACGACAGGCAACCCGGTACTGCCTGCTGCACTATTGATTGCAGGCTTTGCGCTGCACACCTTCACCTGCCAATTGACTCCTGCCACTGCGCCCACATCGGTTGTATTGTATGTGGGCATGGGCATCATGGGACTGTTCGGTGTGATTCAGACCATCTGTTACCTATTTGGTATCTCCGCTTTGGAAGACACGATCATTCAGAGTGTGTTTCCGCCTGTTTTCCTGCTGCTTGCCGTGATTTGCGGTGGGCTGGCGCTGCGCTGTCAGAATTTGACCCAGCGGCTCAGCTGCCTGGCAGCAAGCCAAAGCGGCATTGTTCTGTTTGGTCTCTGCGCCCTGCAGCAAAAGCTGTTCATTGGCGCTGCGCTGCTGCTTGTTCTGGGGGCTGTCTGCCTGACCGCGTTGCTGCTGTGCAGCAGTGCCTTCCGCTACACCCAGGGCAAAACGCTGGTTTCTCAGCTGGAAGGCATCGGTCGGCAAATGCCGCTGGCACTGTTCTGCTTTGGCTGTGCCGCTTTTGGTTTGGTGGGGCTGCCGCCGTTTTCCGGCAGCGTTTCCCGCCTGTATCTGGCGCGCGGCGCATTAGCCAGCTTGGACTGGGGCATTTGGGCCGTACTGGTCCTGCTCCTTTTGGCAGCGCTTGCCGCAATTGCGCTGCTGAAGCCGCTGTACCAGGGATTTTTCCCCGGTCAGAAATTTGAAAGTGATACCAAGATGCACTACGGTGTCTGTGTTGGTCTGCCGATTGCAATTCTTTCTGCTGTTTTATTGCTTGCCGGCCTGATGCCTGTCTATTTGCTGCAATGGGTTCAGACTGCGGCAAGCCTGTTCGGGTAAGGAGGTGCCACTGTGGATTTTATCAAAATACTAAGCGGCACCCCGGAAGCTGCCAAGCTGCTTTTAGCGCTTTTGCTGGTTCCTGTCGTGGGCAGCATTGGTGTCTGGGGCATCAGCCTGTACGGACAAACCATTCCCGGAAACGGCTGGCGTGACCGCCGCGATGCCATTATCTGGACCTGCTGCGGTCTCACGCTTTTGGGTGTGCTGGTACTGCGCCCCTATTGGGGTACCGAGTTTGTTCTGATTGGCGGCGGCGGTGTGGGTTACAGCTTCGGTATCGACGGCCTGCGCTATGCACTGGCTGCTCTGGTCACTACACTATGGCTGCTGTCCAGCCTGTTCAGCCGATGGTATCTGGCCCAGTCCAGCCACAAAATGCGCTATTATTCCTTCTTTTTGCTGGGCGAAAGCGGCATCCTGTGTGTACTGTTTTCTGCCGATTTGTACACGCTTTTGACCGGCTTTGTGGTGTTGAATCTGGCTTGCTGGGTACTCACTGCTCACCGGGAAACCGAAGCGGCACGCATGGCAGGCAGCCGCGCTTTAGCCGGCATGGTTGCTGGCGGACTGTGTGCACTGCTGGGTATTCTGCTGCTGACGAATCTGCTGGGTACGGTTCGTTTTTCTGCGCTGCAAGTGCTTGGCTACACCTGCAAGAACCGTCCGCTGCTGTATCTGGGCGGTGGGCTGGTGCTGATTGGCATTTCCATTGGCTGCGCCGTCTGGCCGCTGCCCAAGCGGATGCCCAGCTCCGGTTTTGCGCCCGGACCTGCCGCTGCACTGCTGGCAGGTGCTGTTACTGTCGCATGGCTTTTCTCTGCCATGGTGCTCAGCGGTCTTTTGTTCTGGTGGGATGGTCGCTGGGGCTTGTTCCTGTCGGGCCTGGGTATTTTAATGACGGTGGCCGGTGCAGTATCTGCTGCCTTCCGCCCCCATCTCAAGCAAACGCTGACGATGCTTTCTGTCAGCCAAACCGGCATGATCCTGCTTACGCTGGGTCTGAACTGCCTTTTGGCGGATAAGAATCATCTTGCCGCAGAGGCTGTTGTGCTGCAATGTTTGCACCACGGTCTGTGCCAGATGGTACTGTTCCTGTGTGCCGGCACGATTTGCCTGCACCAGTCCGATCTTTCGCTTGTCACCCTGTGCGGCTTTGGCCGCGGCAAAACGCCGCTGCTGGTTGGTTTTGCACTGGCTGGCGCATCTCTGTGCGGTATGCCGCTGTTCTTTGGTTCGATCAATCTGACCTTACTGCAAAAAGCACTGTACAGCTTCATCGTTGCCTTGCCCCCGGACGGCTGCG
The DNA here is from genome assembly GCA_020025795.1 of Faecalibacterium sp. GTDB lineage: Bacteria > Bacillota > Clostridia > Oscillospirales > Ruminococcaceae > Faecalibacterium. The sequence goes on from JAHHRK010000091.1 coordinate 3,206, forward strand.
GCATCCATGTATTCCGCCTGATTTCCTGGCTGGTGATTTTCAGCTGCGGTGCAAGCGTAGCCGCCATCATCAAACTGCTGGTCTGCCTGTTTGTGAAGAAAAACCGTGACTCTGCCCTGCAGGCTCGGTATGATGCCCTGAACGAGCGCGGTCTGTCCCCCATGATTCGGGTACTGCTAATTTCGTCCGGCGCCGTGTTGCTGCTGGCCGGCATAACCGCACCCTACACCCTGCGGAATATCGCTTACAGCTGCGTAGGCTTTTTCAGCACCCTGCTACGCGGCAGCCTTACCGCATTTGAACCGTTGCCCTTTATGTTGGCAGCGCTGTATCTGGTGATTGGCGGACTTTTGTATCTGGCATTTTTACGCAGATTGCTGAAGAAGATGACAGAGCCAGCATCGGAATCTAAATCCGAATCGGAATAACATTTCCTGCCAAATCTGGCAGATTCAAAAACAATTGAAAAACGCACGGCTGCAACAGCCGTGCGTTTTTTATTTGCTGGTTCGCCGCAGAGGCGATTGCAAACAGGGACACGAGCCACTACATTTCGCATAAAAAACACCGGATTTTTTGTAATTGACAATCAATTATCAAAACTCTATACTGAAATTAAAGTGAGCAAACCACTGTGCAGAGATTCCTGCGCAGCAGCCCGCTTCTCATGAATTCATCTGAAAAACCGCCTGTGTGCGGGTCTGTTTCATAAGGGAGGTAATTATCATGGTAAATCGTTTTGTTCTGAACGCAATTTCTTATCATGGCAAAGGCGCAATCAAGGAAATTCCCGGTCTGGTGGCTGCAAAAGGCCTGAAGAAGGCTTTCATCGCTTCTGACCCGGATCTGATCAAGTTTGGTGTCACCAAAAAGGTCACCGACCTGCTGGACGAAGCCGGCATGGCCTACGAGATCTACTCCGACATCAAGCCCAACCCCACCATTGAGAACGTGCAGTCCGGCGTTGCCGCTTACAAGGCATCCGGCGCAGATTACATGATCGCAATCGGCGGCGGCTCCTCCATGGATACCGGCAAGGCAATCGGTATCATCATCAACAACCCTGAATTTGCTGATGTGCGTAGCTTGGAAGGCGTTGCTCCCACCAAGAACCGCACCGTTTACACCATTGCTGTGCCCACTACCGCAGGTACTGCAGCAGAGGCTACCATCAACTACGTTATCACCGATGTGGAGCGCAAGCGCAAGTTCGTCTGCGTGGATACCAATGATATCCCCGACATCGCAATCGTTGACCCGGATATGATGGCTTCCATGCCCAAGGGCCTGACGGCTTCCACCGGTATGGACGCACTGACCCATGCAATCGAAGGCTACACCACCAAGGCTGCCTGGGATCTGGCAGACTGCCTGAACCTGGAAGCAATCCGCCTGATTTCCAAGAGCCTGCGCGGCGCTGTGGAGAACGATCCGGACGGTCGTGAAGGCATGGCTCTGGGCCAGTTTGTCACCGGCATGGCTTTCTCCAACGTTGGTCTGGGCATTGCACACTCCATGGCACATACCCTGGGCGCTGTGTATGATACTCCCCACGGTGTGGCCTGCGCAATGATGCTGCCCATCGTTATGGAGTACAACGCAGAAACCACCGGCGAAAAGTTCAAGAACATCGCTGAGGCTATGGGTGTAGATACCACCGGTATGGACCAGGCAACCTATCGCCAGGCCGCTATCGATGCAGTTCGCCAGCTGAGCGTGGATGTTGGCATTCCCACCAAGCTGCCTGCCCTGAAGGAAGAAGACCTGCAGTTCCTGGCTGAGTCCGCTTATGCTGACGCTTGCCGTCCCGGCAACCCCAAGGAAACCAGCGTTGAGGACCTGAAAGAGCTGTTCCGCAAGCTGATGTAAAAATGAAACTGCGGTCCTAAAGCAGAAAGCCGCAGCAACGGAATCCATAAAATCCCCCTGCACAGGATGTCGGTGCAGGGGGATTTTTTGCCGAACCCCGGCTGTTCGCTATTGTTCCACTTTTTTCACCGTTTTTCACACCGACTTTTTTGTGGAATGTTGAAAACTCAGTGGAAAGAGTGGAAACTCTCCATATTTAGTGGTTAGCCACTGCTTATTTTCGCAAATCTTGGTTTTTCACTACCATATCTATTGTGGAAAAGCTGGGATTCTATCACTTCCCCTTGTCTTTTTTCACAGAAAACGGTAGGATAAAAGCAAATCACGACAAAAAAGGGTGGTTTTTTCACCCGGTAAGGACGAACAATGAAACGACTTGTGATCGGCATACTGGCTCATGTAGACGCCGGAAAAACCACCTTATCAGAAGCTTTTCTCTACCAGTCTGGCGTGCTGCGCAGTCTGGGGCGTGTGGATAAGGGCAGTACCTTTTTGGATACCGATGCCCGTGAGCGCGCACGCGGTATTACGATTTTTTCCCAGCCTGCCGTGCTGGATCGGCCCAATGTGAGCCTGACCTTATTGGATACTCCGGGCCATGTGGACTTTTCCGCAGAAATGGAACGCACGCTGCAAGTGCTGGATTACGCAGTTCTGGTGGTCAGCGGCGTAGACGGTGTACAGCCCCACACCGAAACCCTGTGGACGTTGCTGCAACGCTACAATGTGCCCACATTTATCTTTGTCAACAAGATGGATCTGCCCGGCCCGGGTCGGCAGGCCATTCTGGAAGATTTGCACAAGCGGCTCAGTCCCGCCTGTGTAGATGTTTCGGAGGATATTTCTGCCGAAGTACGCAGCGAAGCCTTTGCCCTGTGTGACGAAGCCTTGATGGACGGCTATCTGGAAACCGGTTC
>JAHHRK010000092.1 GCA_020025795.1 Faecalibacterium sp.
GCGGTAACGGGTTTGACCAAAACCTTTGCCGGTCAGGCGCTGGGCGCACAAGCAGACCCTATCAGCCCCAGCCTGGAACCTGTCCTGACCTATCGGGTGGATTTGCCTGCCGGAACCGATGTACACGCTGCCCTGACCCAGCTGCAAACGCTGGCAGAAGAAGACCCCCAGCTGCACGTTTTGTGGGACGAAAATCTGGGTGAGATCCATATGCAGCTTATGGGCGAAGTACAGCTGGAAATTCTGGAAAACCTGATTGCCGAGCGATTCGGGCTGGCAGTCCAGTTCAGCCAGGGCGGCATCTTATATAAAGAAACCATCGCCGCCCCCATGGAGGGCGTAGGCCACTACGAACCGCTGCGCCACTATGCCGAGGTGCATCTGCTTTTGGAACCAGGTGAACGGGGCAGCGGTCTGGTGTTCAACACCCGCTGCCGCGAGGACACATTGGACCGAAACTGGCAGCGCCTGATTCTGACGCATCTGGCAGAAAAACAGCATCGCGGCGTTTTGATTGGTGCACCACTGACCGATGTAAAAATCACGCTGCTGGGCGGCCGTGCTCACGCCAAGCACACCGAAGGCGGTGACTTCCGCCAGGCCACCTACCGCGCTGTGCGCCAGGGCCTGCGCAGCACCGAAAGCATCTTGCTGGAGCCTTGGTATCATTTCCGGCTGGAGATTCCTGCGGATAATGTGGGCCGTGCCATGACGGATATTCAGCGCATGGGCGGCAGCTTTGAACCGCCGCAGCCGATGCAGGACATGGTGCTGTTGACCGGCTCTGCTCCTGTAAGTGAAATGCGCCCCTATCAAAAAGAAGTAACCAGCTACACCCGCGGACGTGGGCGGCTTTCCTGTGCGGTATCCGGCTACCAGCCCTGCCACGATGCAGATGCTGTGATTGCCGCCGTGGATTACGACCCCGACCGGGATTTGGCCGATCCCGCGGATTCCGTCTTTTGCGGCCACGGCGCAGGCTATACCGTCAAATGGAATCAGGTGCGCGAGCATATGCATGTGGATACCGGCTGGGGCAAACCAGAACCGGAGCTGGACACGATTGATGTTCCTGCCCGCCGGGTACAGCGCTATGCCGGCACGCTGGCCGAGGACAAAGAGCTTCTGGCGCTGTTTGAGCAGACCTATGGTCCCATTAAGCGTGACCCGCGCAAAGCCTTCCGCAAGCCGACAGAACCCGCTGTCAGTGCAAAACCTGCCCAGCCCATCCCCCAGGGACCGGAATATCTTTTGGTGGACGGCTACAATGTGCTGCACGCATGGCCGGAATTTGCCGATATGTTGGAGGATAATCTGGACGGCGCACGCCACCGCCTGATGGACATTCTATGCAATTATCAGGGCTACCGCAAGTGCCAGGTGATTCTGGTGTTTGATGCCTACAAGGTAAAAAATAATCCCGGCCAGGTAGAGCAGTACCACAACATCAGCGTGGTATACACCAAGGAAGCCGAGACGGCAGATATGTACATTGAAAAGGTGACCCACCAAATCGGACGCAAGTACCGGGTGCGTGTGGTCACCAGCGACGGCATGGAACAGCTGATTATTCTGGGTCAGGGCGGTTTGCGCGTGTCCTGCCGTATGTTCAAAGAAGAAGTGGATGCCGTGGAAAAGGCCATTCGTGCTTATCTGGAACAGTGATTCACTGCGTATCGTCCTCATCTTTCTTTTGCAGATACAGCGGCGGATCGTCCTCCGCTAAAAAAGCGGCTTCCGCCTCCTGCTGTGCAATTTCCAGCAAACGCCGGGCTTGCTCGGTGCGGCGAAACAATTGATAGTACAGGCTTTTGTAGTCCGGCACAGGCACTGCCCCCCTTTCTCAGTTTGCTTTCAGTGTACCCCATTGGCGGTAAACTTATCCCGTGCCGGGCAGAAAGGATTTTTATGGATATTCCTCGTCAAACACTGGCCGGCCTGATTTTGGGCGGCGTAGGTTTGTTATTTGTATTTCTGGGCGGCGCACCTGTGAGTATTGCACTCAGCATCGTAGGCGCGATTTTGACCTTTCAAGGCTGGCAGGCCGGCGGCGGAAGGCTGTGGTGTCTGGTAAGCTTTGGATTAAACGGTCTTTGCCTTGTGTTGGGCTTCGTTTTCAGCCTGCTGGGCGGTCTGCTGCACCTGATTTTCTGAGCATATAAAAAAAGCCGTGGGATCATTTCTGATCTCGCGGCTTTTTTATATGATTGCTTTCGATGCGTCCGGTTTTCCACTGGATTTTTCTTTTCGGTGCAAAACTTTACCCGCCTGTGATTCTTCAGTTTTCGGACAGCATCCTTTCAAACACGCTTTTGGCCGGAAAGATGTTGTTTTCCGACTTTGCTGTTTCCCGCTGACCGAATCGTGTCCAGCGGCTGACGTACCACATCGTTACAGCCAGCACAAGGCCCATGACCACATCAATTACCGAGTGCTGGTCCAGTAGCACCGTGGAGCAACAGATGGCCACAGCCAGCGTACCGTTCAGCAAGCGAGCAATTGTGCCCAGCCGATCCCACAAGGCGCAGAGCAGCACCACGGTAACAAACACATGCAGCGAAGGGCACACATTTGTGGGCGTATCCATTGCATAAATCATGCGCACCAGATGGCTGCACAGCCCGGTGTCCGGCACTGCACCACGCAGGTTCAGCCCTGTGGGCCACACGGCATACAGCACCAACGTAACCACGATGCCGCCTACCATAGCCGAAAAGCCGCGCCAGAATCGCGTCCGATCTATGTACATCAGGAAAAACAACACCGCCGGCACCCAGGCAAACCAGGCCACGTACGGAATGACCGCACTGCTGACAAACGGCACATATGTATCCAGCGAACACTCTACCAGATGTACCTGCCGGGGCAGGCGCTCCAACAAATTAAAGCATGCCATATATACCAGACCGAAAAGACCCATTACAAGCACCGGCCGACGATACAACCAGCGGCATGCTTTTGCAAACATTGTTTGTTTCATTGCTCTCACCTCGTTTTTGCGTTATACTATTTTTGATACCAAACGGTATCCTTATGATTAAAAATGAACTACCCCGGAGGGATTTACTATGGAATGGACCGATATCCGCATCACCGTACCCAAGCCCCAGGCCGAAGAAGCTGAGGCCATTGCAACCGTGCTGGCAGATGCCGGTATTTATATTGAAGATTACAGCGACATCGAAACCCAGGTGGAAGAAATCGCTCATGTGGATCTGATCGAACAGGAGCTTTTGGACAAGCCCCGCGACCAGGTGATTATCCATATGTATCTGGAACCCGGTGCTTCTCCTGCTGAGATGCTGGCTATGCTGCACGCCCGTATGGAGGAGGCAAACATTTCCTGCACCATCGAAACCGCAGGCATCGAGCAGGAGGACTGGCAGAACGGCTGGAAGAAATACTATCATCCGCTGGAAATCGGCAAGCGCCTTGCCATTGTTCCCAGCTGGGAAGATGAAGAAACCGACCGTGTGAAGCTGATTCTGGACCCCGGCCTGGCTTTCGGCACCGGCAGCCATGAGACCACCTCGCTGTGCCTGGAAGTGCTGGATTCCGTGGTTTCCGGCGGCGAGCGTGTGCTGGACATCGGCACGGGCAGCGGCATTTTGGCAATCGCAGCTTTGAAGCTGGGCGCTGCCACCGCTGACGGCGTGGATATTGACCCGGTTGCCGTGCGTACTGCCGGCGAAAATGCCGAGCGCAACGGCGTTACCAATCAGCTGAAGGTTCTGGTCGGCGATTTGAGCGACCAGGCCAGCGGCAAATACCAGATCATTACTGCCAACATCGTAGCCAACGCCATTTTGAGCCTGGCCCCGGCTGTACCTGCTCTGCTGGCAGAGAACGGTGTCTTTATTGCCAGCGGCATTATCGACACCCGCAAGGACGAAGTGATTGCCGGCTTGCAGGCAGCCGGTCTGGAAGTAACCACTGTACACGAAAAGCGCGGCTGGGAGTGCATCGTCTGCCGCGCCGCCCAGTAAAGGAGACGCGCTATGCCTCACCGCTATTTTACCACCCAAATCAGCGAAGATTCCGCACAGCTAACCGGACCGGATGCCCATCATCTGGCACGCGTAATGCGCGCCAAGCTGGGCGAAAGCGTTGTGTTGTGCGATGGTAACGGCATAGAATATGACGGTGTTATCACCGCTATTTCTTCAGATGCAGTGGATTTTTCCATTTCGGACGCTCGCCCTACCGCCGCCGAGCCGGGTGTGGACGTAACGCTGTTTATGGGCTATGCCAAGCAGGACAAGCTGGAAGATGAGATCCGCCACGGCACTGAGCTGGGTATTTCTCACTTTGTGCCCTTCTTTAGCCGCTACTGCGTGGTCACACCCAAAAAGGAAGATCAGAAAAACGTGCGCTATGCGCGCATCGCCTTTGAGGCAGCAAAGCAGTCCGGCCGCGGCGTCATTCCCGATGTGGCCATGCCTATGGCAAACTTTGGTGAAGTCTGCCGCAGCTTTGCCGATTACGATCTGGTCTTGTTCTTCTACGAATGCGGCGGCGCACCTTTGACCCAGCTGTTGGCACCTTATGCAGATGCCAAGCCCGGTACGGAGCGCAAGCCTCGCATTGCGCTGGTTACCGGTGCCGAAGGTGGCTTTTCGGAAAAAGAAGCCGCAGACGCCGTAGCTGCCGGCGCAAAGCAGGTTGGCCTTGGCCCGCGCATTCTGCGCTGTGAAACCGCACCGCTGGCTGCCGCAGCCGCCGTTATGACGCTGACCGGCAATCTGGAGTGATTCCCAGCTTGCTTAGCCTAGTATAATGAACTAATTTTTAACAATCAAGTGAGATATGCTTTAAGTTTTCTTTAAGCCGAAAGCACCTGCCTTTTGTGGAAACACATGGGACAGGTGCTTTTTGTTTGCTTATTCGTCGCCGGGCAGCAGCGGCAGATCTTCTGCTGAAATTTCAGGCTGAGCCGCTTTTTCTTCGTTGGCGAACAGCTCCCACCAGGGATCGGGATCGCTGGCTTCGTCCAGCACATCCCATTGGTCCGGCGCAAACTGGGGCGACCATGCGTGATACGCAACCGCCGCCACCAGCTCCTGCGGATCGGTGATGCCGCGCAGGATATCCAGTCCATCCGGACCGTCCGGATCGAACAGGCCATCCATCCGCTGGAAGTTTTCCGGTTTGTATGCGTTCAGGAAAGCCTGTGCCAGTTCTTCCACCGTATAAATCGGGGTGGGGTCCACGCCGGCTGCTTTGGCAGCACATTCCAAAAAGGCCATTGGCTTATCCACAGCATGGAACATACTCAAGGCAGCCTTTCCGGTCAATTCCAGCGCAAGCGTTTCGTCCGCCAGGCGGCGCATACAGGTATTATACGGCTTGCGCAAGGCTGCCAGCTGCTCTCTGGCGTGTTCCGGCCGAATGGCGTATGCTGTGCCGCGGAGCTTGCCAAACGCACGGAACGTGTCGTTATAGCCCAGCTCCATATTGCGCTGCGCCTGCTCCTGATTCACAGAGAACAAATCGCCCAGCTCCCAGTAGCAATGCACTGCTATGGTAGGCAGACCGGTCAGATTGGGCTTGGTAATGCCGATGCCGTTGATATCCACCGTGACCAGCTCGGTTGCGCCCATACGCTTGGCCAGATTGAACGGCATATTATCCCGATAGCCGCCGTCAATGAACTTTTTCCCGTCAATGATACGGGGACGCAGCGCCGGGAAACACGCCGCCGATGCCAGCAGATATTCTGCCAAGCGGCCTTCAGGGATTTCGTCCAGCGTCAACTCGCAGGCCTTTAGCTTCTTTTGCTCTACCGTAACAAGGCCAAACTTGATATCACCCTGACGCAGCTTTTCTTCATCCACAAACCGCGTTACGATTTTGTCCAGCGGTGTCACATCCATACCGCCGCTGCGAATGGCATCCTTTACAAAGGCAGAAATTTCCGGCAGGCTGTTTTCCGCCGGCAGCGTGAGGATATCCTCCTCGTTCAGCATCAGCCACATGGC
>JAHHRK010000093.1 GCA_020025795.1 Faecalibacterium sp.
TTTCCCCTTTCTGTATTTACAGATTTTCCATAAAGAAGCGGCGGGCATTGCCCCAGAAAATCGCTTCGATTTCGCTTTCCGTAAAGTTTTCTTTTTTCAGTGCGGCAGCCAGCTTGGGCAGTTCGCTGGCGTCCTTCATGTCCGGGCCGTAGGCAATGCCGTCAAAATCGCTGCCCAACGCAATCATATCTACGCCGCCCACCTGCTTAAAGTGTGCTGCGTGCTGCGCAATGCGTGCAACGGTACTGCTCGTAGCCTGCTGATCCGGCTCCAAAAAGCCTGCACAATAGTTCAATCCTGCCAGACAGCCATGCTCGCCCATGTGGCGAATCATTTCATCGGTCAGGTTGCGGCAATGTCCGGCCAGGCTGCGGCAGTTAGAATGGCTGGCTGCAAACGGTCGGGTTGCACAGCCTGCCACATCCCAAAAGCCTTTGTCCGACAGATGGCTCACGTCCACTGTCATGTGCAGGCGCTCCATTTCTGCCACAAAATCAAAGCCCAAAGGCTTCAGGCCGTTTGTGGTATTGGGCTTGCAGAGCTTTTCACCGTTCGCGCCATCGTATACCAGATTCGGCCATGCCACCTCGTTCTCGTGGTTCCAGGTCAGCGTCATCATGCGAACACCCAGACGGTACAAATCCCGCAAAACGCCCAGGCTGCCTTTGCAGCAACCGGCTTCTTCCACAGTGAGCATCAAGCTGATTTTGCCTGCTGCCGCATTCTTGTCAATATCTGCGCCGGTATAAACCGGAGCCACATCGTCCTTGTATTTTTCCAGGATCTGATGAAACAGGTCTGCCTGCTCCAGCGCACACAGCATCGGGTCATCCGCCGGGGCGTCTTCCAGATTGATAAAAGCCGCCAGACACTGCAAGCCATAGCCGCCCTGCTTGAGCTTTTTCAGATCGATCTGCAACTGGTTATTGCCAAAGGAAATCGGCTCGCCTTTGCGCGCCTGTTCGCGCAGCACCGATAACGTGTCGCAGTGCAAATCCCACGCTTTCATGCCATGCCCTCCTCTTGCTTAGAAAATGCTGCCGGTTGCCAGCACATTCTCTGCCAAATCCGCACGGAAGCGCGGATCCTTGGGATCAAAGCTGTTGATTACCACACCGCCAGACACCGCAGCGCCGGTAGAGTGAATATACTTGTTGCCGCCCAGATACATGGCCACATGGCCGGGGAAGTAAATCAAATCGCCGGGCTTTTTATCCTCAAAGCGAATCTCGTGTACAGGCCAGCCTTCGACAATTTTCGCATCACGATAAATCAGAACGCCATGCTGCATATAAACTGCCGATACCAGACCGGAGCAGTCCACGCCGCGAGTGCTCTTGCCGCCCCAGCGATACTGGGTGCCCAGATACAGGCGCGCAGTCTGGCACACGGAAAAACGCAGTGCGTCCTCCATGCCGTCATACCACACATTCAGCGTATTCTGTACCAGATTGCCCGGTTCCTGGCCGCGTGCCATTGCTTCTGCTTCCATCTGGCTGCGCTGGCCGTCCATGTAGAACACCGCACTCTGGGTAAAGCGAACCGGCTCCAAAGAAAGTGCACGCACATAGCCGGACTTGCCATCCGCCAGCGCAATGCGTGCCCAGCCTTCCTTGCGGATAGGCTGACCATTATCCGGCTCGCCTGCCTTGCGTTCTGCCAAACGTGCCACAATGCTGCCACGCTCCAGGGTGATCATGCAGGGGGCAGAAGCCTCCGGTGCAGTCATCACATCAGCGGTACGGCTGATCAGCGTCATCTTGCGGTTCAGATACCCACGCAGCTTTGCTTCGCCGCACAGGTTCAGCTCCTCTGTATGCACATAGCCTTCATAGCCGTAGAAGGTAACGATATGGCACCAGCCTTCGGGCAGCGCCACCGGAGAATCCGGCTGACCGCCTACTTCCAGCACGCGGCAAGCCGTACCATACAGGCCTTCGTCGCTGATTGCGGAGCGAATGCCGTGTACCGTTTCGGTGGTTTCTGCGGGCGTGCTATATATGGTAACGATTGGACGATTAAATACGCCATATCCCAATTCCATCATGTGATACTCCTTTGTTTCCAGTTTGTTATTACAGAACTGCCATCTTTTACTATACTGTATTTTCCTACGTTTGAAAAGAACATTTCTTCAAAAAAGTGTCTTTTATCGTGAAATATTTGTGTTTTTAACTTTCCAGCAGCTGTAGAAGCTCCTGCGGCGTCATATTCAAAATCGATCCTTCGGCGCTGCCTGTCACTCGATCTGCCAAATCCTGCTTGGCAGCCTGCAAATCCAGGATTTTTTCTTCCACCGTATCCTGCGTAATCAGCTTATACACTTGGACCGTGCTCTTCTGGCCAATGCGGTAAGCGCGGTCTGTTGCCTGGTTCTGTGCTGCCACATTCCACCAGGGATCATAGTGAATGACGATATCCGCAGCCGTCAGGTTCAAACCTGTGCCGCCTGCTTTGAGAGAAATCAAAAATACGCTTGCTTCACCTGCATTAAAGCGGCGTACCAGTTCGGCACGCACTGCCTTTGGCGTCGAGCCTTGCAGCGTGAAAGAGGAAATTTCCTCATCTTCCAGTCGCGCACGGATCAAATCCAGCATACTGGTAAACTGGCTGAACAGCAGAATCTGATGTCCGCCATCGGCCGCGGTGCGAATCAATTCCATGCAGGAATCCAGCTTTGCGCTCTCTCCTGTCCAGTTGTCCATTGCCAAGCGGGGATCGCAGCAAATCTGCCGCAGCCGTGTCAGCGCGGCAAGTGCCTGAATGCGGTCCTGCGGACCGGCAGCACTGATTTTTTCCTTGGCATCCAGCACAGCAGCCAGATACAGCTTGCGCTGCTCGGTATCCATCTGCACATGGCGCACATATTCCAGCTTGGGCGGCAATTCTTTCAGCACCTCAGTTTTCATGCGGCGCAGGATAAAGGGACTGGTCAGCTGGTTCAGTCGCCGTGTAGCCGATTCACTGGCATCCAGTACAATTGGCTTTTCAAAGCGGTCGCGGAACACAGTGTAGCTGTACAGGTATCCCGGCATCAGGAACGAGAAAATGCTCCACAGCTCGCTCAGGCGATTCTCGATGGGAGTACCGGTCAGGGCAAAGCGAACCTGACTTTTCACGCGGCATACCGCCTTGTATTTTTGTGTGGTCTGATTCTTGATGGCCTGTGCTTCATCCAAAATGCAGGCGTAGAAATCCTGTGCATCATAGGTATCAATATCACGGCGCAGCAAATCGTAGCCGGTCACAATCAAATCATATTCACCAAAGTGCGGCACTATGGCAGCACGATGCGCGGCATCGCCGTCCACCGCCAGAACACGCAGCTCCGGCACAAAGCGAGCCGCTTCCTCCGCCCAGTTCAAAACCAGCGAAGCCGGACACACGATCAGGCTGGGCTGGGTAACACCTTCCTGCTTTTTCGCCAGCAAGTAGGCCAGCACCTGCAAGGTCTTGCCCAGGCCCATATCATCCGCAAGAATACCGCCCATACCGTACTGATCCAACATCCGCAGCCATCGGTAACCGGTACGCTGATAACGTCTCAAAACAGGCTGCAAGCTCTCCGGCAGTGCAAATTCTGCATCTGCCACGCTGTGAAAACTGCGGCTGATTCGGCGGAAGGCATCATCGCGGGAAAATCCAATTCCGTTTTGTCCGGACAACGCTTTATCCAGACTGGGCGCACGGTACAGCGGCAGACTGGTGTGTCCGGCAGCAAGATCTGTATCGGAATCCATCAGCATTTCGTCCAGGCCTTCCAGCGTATCCAGCGAATCATCCAGCCGCAGCAGACGACCGTCTCGCAGGCGATGATACCGTTTCTTTGCCCGCAGTGAATCCAGCAGCGCGCGCAGCTCCTCGGCAGGGAATTCGCCAGTATCCAAATCCAGATCCAGCAAATTCCCCTGCACCGAAACGCCCACGTTAATTTTGGGGCGCGGTGCCTCCATGGCACGGAACGCATCCGTCAGGTAGACTTCGCCTTGTGCCAGCAGCGCCGGCACGCCTTCTTCCAAAAAGGTTTCGATGGCCTGTTGGTCAGCAGTTTCAAATAAACCGGCAGGTGCGTTTTCTTCGGGTGCCAGATATCGTGCCAGCAGAGATATCGCCTGCATCTCTGTGCGATCATCACGCAAAAAGCTGTGATCGTACCCATGATAGGGCGAAACCACGTCTTCGCCGTACACAAACTGAGCATAGGCATCAATTGTACCCAACTCCGGCGCATCCAAATAATACTGCACTACCGGCGTCAGCGGAATTTGATCCAGCAAGGCGCGGTCCGGGTCCTGAATGTCCAGAAATTCTCGAATCTCCGGCAGCACATAGCTGCAAAACTCTGCCGCATCTTTTGTGGTAAAGAACAAGTCCCGATCTCCCATGGAATCCAGCACAGGGATCAGCTTTTTGGCTTTCCGACGCTTACAGGGCCATACCGCATCTTCTGTAAAGAAATAGGTGCGGCGACTGCCCTCAAAGCTTCCAGCACCGGGCGTGACACGCATCACAACGCCGCCCTGTTTTTTTTCGCAAACCAATGTCAGGCGCGGTGTTTTTTCCGGCATCAGCCAGCCGGACAGCTGGCCTGTCGGATAGTACAGCTCATACAATTCATCACAGGTATTGGGCGCAAGAGGAATGGTGCTGCTGCGCCGCAAGGTCATACGTCCTGCACCGCGTACCATTTCGCCTGCATAATCGATCAGCTCGCGCTGGCGGCGGAGCAAACGCAGCAGTTCTCGGCTCTCTGCATCAAAAGCTTCCGGCGTATGCGTAAATTCCAGTTCTGCACCATAGCGCACGGTTTCCTCGTTGTCGATGGCAAACAACATGGCATCTATGTCCTTTACCACATAGCTGCGGCCTGTTCCCTGAATGCGCAGCCGCAGTTCCGGTGCGGCATTGCGTCGCAATGGGTCTGGGGTTAGCTCCGGCTCCAAATGAATACTGCCCGGAGAAGTATTCGTTCCATGCCAAATCTGCGGCGTTTCCGTCTGGGCTTCCATGCGGTATGTTTCCAACAGCTTTTGTGCCCGCTGATCGGATTCCACCGCAGGACCGCGCCACTTTGTACCAAACAGCATATCCAAATTGGACGTATATGCCCGGTTTTGTATATCCGTTCCTCTGGTCACCTTATTCAAATGCAGCAGCGTTTCCAGGCTGTTTTCCGTCTGTCCATTCTGCACATTTTCTGTTTCCATATCCTGCAGCAGAACCGCACCAATGTGTTTACAGACCGGCCCATCGCCGTTCTGATTATAGGCACAGGTGCAGCTTCCGCTCAGAAAAGTTCCGTCCTCCTGGAGCCAGACCTGCACGGCATAGCTTTCTTTTCCGCCCACTTGTGCAGTCAAATAACGCACCCCAGGCTCGCTTTCCTCATCTGTAAACTGACTGACTCTTCCGCGTACATAATAGCGACGGGCACGCAGGTAAATATCCTCACCCAGCAATCTGCGCAGATCTTCTTGATTCATGCCTGTCCCCTCCCAATTCATTTTGCTATCATTTTATTGTACGCTTTTCAGCGGTTTCCCACAAGAGAAAACTTTTTGCTTTTTGTAACAAACCGTCGGCTTTGCTTTCCAGAAAAGAAAAACGCTCGACCCAAACGGATCGAGCGCGTTATATACCGGCATTTACCTATTTTCACAGGCCGTCTCCAGCCAACTATCTTCGGCACGAGTGAGCTTAACTACTGTGTTCGGAATGGGAACAGGTGGGACCTCACCGTCATCAACACCGATGTAATTAGTATAGCATACACCTCATACTTTTACAAGAGGCAATCTATAAATTACGGATTCTTCTCACACGTTTCTTTCAGATTTCATTCTGCCTGAAATGCAGCTCTCATCTATTCCATACACCAAATAAAAAAGCACCCGAACCAATTGGTTCAGGTGCTTTTCGGAGAAGCCGGCGTCTAC
>JAHHRK010000094.1 GCA_020025795.1 Faecalibacterium sp.
CTCCTCACCATCCAGAAAATCCGCCCAGGAGCGAATCTGCATGATCGAAGCGATTTTACCATCGTGCGGCACCTTATACAGGCTCTGGGTTGCCAGGTCATGCGCCAGAATCTCACGGGTAGGGTATTCATCGTCCCAGCCGGAGGTAGGGGTGTTGGCAGCCACGTAGCGGCACAGTGTGTAAATTTCGTCCAAATCAGTTTCCGGAGCCCGGACCAGATTGATTTCAAATAGATCCTTCATGTAAAACTTTCCTCTCAACAAAAAAGGCCCTTACCTACCGGCAAGAGCCTTGGGTTTTTCTTTTACTTTTTGGCTGCGCCTTCCAACTTTTTCACCAGCGCACGGCCCCGACGGCCAAACAGCTTGGGCAGCAGCAGACGCACCATACCCCAAACGCTGTCCCACTGGTAGAAAATCATGGCAGCCGTCAACAGCGTGGTGATGATCTGCCACCCTGCAATGCCGCGCAGCATTACAAAAGCTTCCACTGTCAGCAGAATCAGCGAAACCAGCATACGTCCCGGCGCAAAATTCACCTTCAGCAGGCGGCGCGTATCAATGGCGCGCAGCACAAAGACCAGGCTCAGGCTGAGCGCAGAAGCCAGAGCTGCACCCACAGGACCCCACTGCTGGATAAACAGCCAGTTCAGTACAAGGTTCGCCACCGCACCGGCCAGCATGGTATAAAGTGCATTGGCACTGCGGGTATACACCACATAAATACTGCTGAAGAACTGGTTAAAGCAGGTAAAGATTGCCGCCACCGTCAGGAACGGCACAAACTCCCAGGACTGGAAGAAGTTTGCGCGGAACACGCGCATCAGCGGCTGGCTCAGCCAGATAATACCTGCGGCACAACAGAATAAAATGCCGGAGTAAAGCCGGAAAATCTTAGAGAAGAACGCCTCGCGGCCTTCTTCCTCGGTAACGGCAGAAATCTGCCATGCTTCATAGAAAATGATACCCAGCGTGTTCAGAATGGTGGGCATCCAGTAGCCACTGGACAACAGGCCCGCCCATTCGTCGCCTGTCATGCCCTGATAGCCGTTGCACATGCCCTTGACAAAGAACAGATCCGAAGCGTTGATGATCCAGAAGCTGATCTGTGCCGGAATCATGGGCAGCGCATAGCACAGCATCTTTTTCCACAGCTTGAAGTTGAGGTGGGAGAAATCTAGATAGCGGTACAGCTTTGCGCAGAAGAACAGGAATACGGCCGAGCAGAAATCGCCCAAAATGATGGCCAGCAGATAACCTGCCGCACCCATATCCAATCCCAGCAAAAACAGGGTGTAAAAGCCCATCGTCAGGAAAGTACACAAAACGCCGTCCACTGCCACAAGGCGGTTCAGCTGGCGGCTACGCACAAACTGGGTACACAGCGTGCGCAGGCAGCTGGTCAAAACATAAATGTAAATATAAACGCCGTAATCCGCAATGGTGGGCAGCATGGTAACAACCGGCCACAAAAGCAGCAGCACGCCATAGCCTGCCAGAATGGAAAGCAGGCTGTTGGTGAACACCTGTTTTTTGTCGTTGTTGTGGTCCAGACCAAAGCGGATGACCGCATTGGAAATGCCCAGCGACACCACAGGAATCAGCAGATTGGCACACTGGCTGGCCAGATTGCTGACACCCATAATGCTGGTTTCTTTCATCACATGGCTCAGGAACGGTTTGACCAGAAAGCTGAGCAGCTTGGAAGAAAAGCTGGAAATGGCAAAAATCAGCGTATTGCCTGCCAGCTTAGAGTATTTATCGCCCTTGGGCGCAGAGTTTGTTTGGGACATAAATAAAAGTTCTCTCTTTCGATGCAGAATACCCTGAAATGGGAGTTTCTATTCTGATTTCATGGATCACGCAGCAGTGCACGCCGCGCCTTCCAATCCGGCAGGATGCGCGCCACCTGCGCCCAGAATTCCGGGCTGTGATTTGGCACTAAAAAGTGGCAGTACTCATGTACTACCACATAAATTTGCGCGGCAGGCGGCATCTGGTACAGCCGCAGCGCAAAGGTCAGCTGCTTTTTGGACAAATGGCACACGCCCCACCGGCTTGTCATATCGCGCACCTTGATGACAGGCTTTTCGCCGCCCAGCACTTTTTCAAATGCCGGGAACACCTGGTCGCTCATAGCGGTAAAGGCCGCCAGCGCCTGTTCCGGGTCCGGCAGCGGCTGTGCTTCGCGCGCAGCACGGGCAGCGGCATTTTTGCGTGCTTTTTCCAGCCAGAGGGCATGGTCATCCACAAATCGATCCGCTGTCGCCGCCGACGCACGGGGCGGTGCGCTCACCTGAGGCATACCAGTTTTATCCAAACGCAGATTATAATTTTTGACTTTCTTGCGGGTCAGCTGGTAAGCAATGCCTCCCGGCGTCACACGTGTTTCGGTATTCGGGGTCATGCAGCCGCGCCATCCACGCGCATCTGACCGTAGATATAATAGCCATATGCGTCATAAGACAAAACGATGCGGTACTGGGCCGCCGGGTCCAGATCACTGATGGTATAGGTGTGCATATCGCCGTTGGTGTAGTAGTAGATGGTGCTGTCGTCCACGTACTCCGTGCCGCCGTCTACCTTTTTCCACAGATTGATTTTGAAGCTCTTCATACCGGTTGCTTCGCCGGTTGCTGTTGCGCTGATGGTCAGCGAACCGCCGGGCACGGTAAAGTAATCGGTTTCACGCTTGTTAATACCGTTGAACACGATGCACATACCGGTATCCGTCATCTGCGTGGCAAAGCCTGCGTTGGCATCCATGCTTTCCGGCAGGGTAATCACTTCTTCACTGGCTTCGGCACGGGTCAGCGGGTCACGCTTTTCCTCCGCTTCTTTTTCCATACAGCCAGTTAAAACCAGTGCTGCCAGCACAGCAGCCGTGGCCAAAGCCAGCAGTTTTACAGCCTTTTTCATACGTTCTCCTTTCGCCCGGTCTGCGCCGGGTGTAAATCAGAATAATTTATCGCGCCGGAGCAATCAGCCCTGCTGCGCGTCGATTGCGCGGTTTTGCTCGGCCAGTGCGGCACATTCCGCATCTGCAAGCTCCGGATAAGCCGAAGCCGCCACAAATTCATAGCGGAACAGGCCATAGCCATCCGCGCCGTTTGCGGTCAGATCCTCGACCATATCTGCCAGCTGATGGCCGGACTTCCACTGGGTTTCGCTGTCCGGATTGGCGCCGCCGTCGCCTTTGCCAATGCGGTATGCGCCCAGACCAAAATACAGATCGCAGTTTTCGTGGCGAGGCATGGCCAGCCATTCGGCGGTAATGTTTTCGTAAGCAAAGCGTTTGCTGCCGCCTTTCAGCTGGTAGCCGTAGCCCCAGTAAACCTGCGGACAGATATAATCCACCAATGGGCCTTCCGCGCCGTTGATCCAGGCATCTACATCGCTGTATTGCTGCTGGTAGTTGTTATCCGGATTGCCCTGCGGGCTGATGCCAAAGCGCAGCGTCGGATCTTTTGCTTTGACTGCGTCCCGTGTTTTGCGCACCAGTGCCGTCACATTTTGGCGTCTCCATTCATCTAGCGAAGCTACACCGCTGCAGGTGGCGTACTGAGCTTCGTCAATCCACGGCTCAGTAGTGGGATAGAAATAATCGTCAAAATGGATGCCGTCCACTGCGTAATGCTCCAGAATTTCGGTCACGCCCTGTACCACGTAATCTGCCGCAGCAGGCTCCGCCGGGTTCAGATAAACGCCGCCATCCACGGTGACACACCACTGGGGATGGGTGTTGGCCAAATCGTTCTCGGCAAATTCTGGCGGCACACTACTGTTCAGCCGCAGCCGATAGGGATTGACCCAGGCTTCCAGGCTGATGCCGCTGGCGTGGCACAGCCGCACCATGCAGTCCAGCGGATCGAAACCGGGGTCTTTGTCGCGAGTACCGGTGCAGAGGTGGCTCCAAGGGAAAAGCTCGCTCTTATACAGTGCATCGCCAAAGGGGCGTACCTGAGCAATCAGCGTATTCAAACCCAGTGACTGGCACTTTTCCAGCACGGCTTCAAAGGATGCTTCAAACGCAGACTGACTGGAAAAATCCACCAGATGCCAGTCCAGATAGCTGAGCCACATCGCGCGATACTGCTGAGCCGGGACCTTTTGTGCGGTCGGCTGCTGGGTTTCGCCCGGCAGCTCGGTTGCTTGCACATCTGCCGGTGTATTCGGCTGGCCGCAGGCCGACAACAGCCCTGCCATTGCAGCCGCACCCATACCGCACAATACACGGCGGCGAGAAATGGTTTTCTCGAATGTTGCCATACGATTACTCCTTGCTTGCCTTATACAGCGTAATGCCCAGCCAGCCGCGGGTGACACATACCAGCACCCACAAAATACCAGCTGCCCAGCCAATGCCTGTCTGGGACTGTGCCAGCGTCAGGCCCATCTGAATCACTTCGGAGAAAATCAAAAGTTTCAGCGGTCCATCGACCTTCATGCCGCGCTTGGATTCCACCCAGGCCAGCACGGGCCAGCACAGCGTCATGCGCGCCGCCATCTTGGCACCGAACAGCACATAGCTGGCCAGCAGAAGGAAGAATGCGATCATGTACTTGCCGCTGAACGGATTTGCCGTCTTGCCGGGCAGGCCATCGGGGCCGGGCTCTTTTTGCGCTGCCAGGAACAAAATAGCCATACCTGCCGCAGCAAAAGCCAGCTGCGCAAGCAGGCCCAGGCTCTCGCCGAACAGCAGCGCAAGCGCATCTGCCAGGCTGAGCGCTGCGGACAAAATCAGCATAAAATACCAGGTTTTACGGGTAAAACGAAATTTCATATTCATGCCTCCGGGCATAAGTTTCCAGTGTGATATCATACTAAATCATAATTCAGGTACAGTATAGCACAAAACGATGGATTTTTCTGCTGTCCTTTGCAATTTCACGGATTTGTAGCATTTCTGCGCCGGGATATGGTACAATACTTTATATTCCATTTTATCAATGAAAAGTGAGGTCTTTCGGTATGGACGCTGCTATCTCTTCTGTACTGCTTTTATGTGCAATCGCACTGGTCTTTCTGGTTCTGCGCCGACAGGACAGCCGTCAGCGCAACGAGTACAGCCCCAGTGGCATGAGCGAATTTCGTACCGATTTGGCACTGGACGAATGCATGGACCGGCTCAACTGCCCGGAAGAAACCGACGAATTTGTTTATACCATCCGCCGGGAAACCGACGGCGGCTGGACACTGCATTTGACCATGCACCAGCCCACCCAGCAGCCGCTGGACACTCTTTACACCTTGCGGCTGGACCCCGGCAAACAGACCGTTGCCACGCTGATTTTCCGCCGGGAAGCCTTTGGCTACAAAGAGCCTGTATTCCAGCCGGAGCTGCTGGACCGCTTCATGGCGCAAAAGCTGAACGCGGTGCGCACAAAATAAGATTGTAAAGCAACTTGTTTTCTGTTATACTCTAGTGTAGTGCTGCTGCACGCAAAGTATGCCTGCAGCGCCTTTTTTCGGGCCAGTAGCTCAGCTGGTCAGAGCTGGCGGCTCATAACCGCTTGGTCGCGGGTTCAAGTCCTGCCTGGCCCACCAAA
>JAHHRK010000095.1 GCA_020025795.1 Faecalibacterium sp.
ACATCCCGTTTTGAATAGCAAAACGGTACATCATTAGTACAGCTTAGCACCTGCGGGAATATGGTTATCCACCATCAGGCAGTGCAGCTTTTCTACGCCCATCTCATGGTGAACAGCAGAAATAATCATACCGCAGGAATCGATACCCATCATCTTGCGCGGGGGTAGGTTGGTGATAGCGATCAGGGTCTTGCCAACCAGTTCTTCCGGCTCGTAGGTATCATGGATACCGGACAGGATCACACGGTCGGTGCCGGTGCCGTCATCCAAGACGAACTTCAGCAGCTTCTTGCTCTTAGGCACTGCCTCGCACTCCTTGACCTTAACCGCACGGAAATCCGCCTTGGAGAAGGTCTCGAAGTCAACGAAGTCCTCGAACAAGGGTTCGATTTCCACGTTAGAGAAGTCGATTTTTTCTTCCACGACAGGTGCAGCAGCAGGCTTATCCTCTGCGGAAGCAGTTTCCTGTGCAGCCTTCTCAGCAGCCTTTGCCTTCATTTCCTCAGCAGTGGGTTTCATGGTGGGGAACAGCAGGACATCGCGGATGGATGCGCTGTCGGTCAGCAGCATAACCAGACGGTCCACGCCGAAGCCCAGGCCGCCAGTGGGAGCCATGCCGTACTCCAGTGCATTGATATAATCGTAATCGACCTGTGCCTTGCAGCCCGGCTCCTGTGCCTTGCGCTCAGCAACCTGGCGCTCAAAGCGCTCACGCTGGTCGATGGGGTCATTCAGTTCGCTGAATGCGTTGCCGAACTCGGTAGCATTGATGAAGTACTCGAAACGCTCGGTGAATTCAGGCTCGTCCACCTTGCGCTTTGCCAGGGGGCTGATTTCAACCGGGTAATCGTAAATGAAGGTGGGCTGGATCAGCTTTTCTTCAACAAAAGCATCGAAGAACTCTGCCAGGATAGCGCCCTTGGTGGGAACTTCAGGCAGGTCCACATTGTGTGCCTTTGCGCTGGCGATTGCGTCAGCGTTGGTCTTCCAGTCGTAGTAATCGACACCGGAATACTTCTTGACAGCTTCTACCATGGTCAGGCGCTCCCAATGGCCCAGGTCGATTTCCTTGCCCTGATAAGGGATGACCAGGCTGCCGCAGACCTTCTGTGCCACACGCTTCATCATCTCTTCGACCAGGTCCATCATGCCGTGGAAGTCGGTAAATGCCTGATACAGCTCAATGCTGGTGAACTCAGGGTTGTGCTTGGGGTCCATGCCTTCGTTACGGAAGATACGGCCAACCTCGTACACACGATCCATGCCACCAACGATCAGACGCTTCAGGTACAGCTCAGTCTCGATACGCAGCACCATGTCCATATCCAGAGTGTTGTGGTGGGTCAGGAAGGGGCGTGCGCTTGCGCCGATCTCAAAGGGAGTCAGGATGGGAGTATCCACTTCCAAGAAGCCCTTTTCGTCCAGGTATGCGCGGATTTCCTTCATGATCTGGCTGCGCTTGACGAAGGTGTTCTTAACCTCCGGGTTTGCAATCAGGTCAACATAACGCTGACGATAACGCATCTCGGTATCGGTCAGGCCATGGAACTTTTCGGGCAGGGGGCGCAGGCTCTTTGCCAGCAGCGTAACAGCGTTTGCACGCACGCTCAGCTCGCCGGCCTTGGTGCGGTATACTTCGCCTTCGACGCCGATCACATCGCCCATATCCAGCTTCTTGAAAGCAGCATAGGCTTCATCACCCAGCAGATCCCGGCGAACAAACAGCTGCAAATCGCCCTGAGCATCGCGCAGGTGTGCGAAGCTTGCCTTGCCCATTACGCGTTTGGACATCATACGGCCGGCCACGCGGACGATCTTTCCGCTTTCTGCTTCCGACTCCAGATCTGCAAACTCTTTTTTCAGATCTTCGGAGAATGCGTTCTGATCAAACTTGGTAATGGTGTAGGGGTCATTGCCTGCTGCACACAGATCGGCCAGTTTCTGACGACGAACCTTTACCTGTTCGCTCTCGCTCATGCCGTTCTGTGCGGGCTTTGCCTTGTTCTGGTTCTGCTCCATGATTTTTATACCTCCTTGGTATGCCCTGCTTTGGGGCTATAAAAAAGCAGGTGCCGCGATTTCGGTTCGGGCACCTGCTGCACACTTACTTGCTGTGCTCGATCTTCAGCACTTTGTAAACAACGACGGTACCGTTAGGCAGGGTTGCCTCAGCGTGATCGCCAACAGCCTTACCCATCAGAGCTGCGCCGACGGGGCTTTCATCGCTGATCTTGTTTTCAAAGGGATCAGCTTCGGTACGGCCAACGATATCGTAGGTTTCCACTTCGCCATCCTCATCCTGGGTGGTTACGCGGGTGCCCACGCCAACGTTATCCATGCTCAGCTCATTTTCATCAATAACACGCACGTTTTTCAGCATGTTCTCCAGCTCGCTGATGCGGTTTTCAACCAGACCCTGGGTGTTCTTGGCCTCATCATACTCGCTGTTCTCGGACAGGTCGCCATGGCTGCGTGCTTCCTTGATTTCTTCTGCCAGCTCTTTACGGCGGACAGTCTTCAGGTACTCCAGTTCTTCCTGTGCAGCCTTCAGGCCTGCAGCGGACATCACGATCTCTTTCGCCATTATGCAAAAATCTCCTTTTTGAAAAGATTCTATTACGTCTTATAGCAGACTTATACATTATAGTCATGAAAATTCATTCTGTCAATGAAAAAACCACTGCTGTGCGAAATCTTTTTCTTTTCGCTGCAAAGTGCACATAAAATGCCCCGCCGGCAGAGGGAGTGCCGACAGGGCGGAAAATGTACCTATTTATAATAGTGGAATTTAATCGTCGCTTTCCTCAGCCAAATTGCCCTGACGTTTTGCTTCCTCCACGATGGAAGGAACCAGGTTCGAGGGCACAACCTCATAGCGTGTAAATTCCGTTTCGAACCAGCCACGGCCCTGCGTCATCTGGCGCACGAAAGTGGTAAAGTCCTGCAATTCGGCCAGCGGCACTTCTGCAACGACCGTCTGCAAGCCGTCCTCGTCTGGCTCGATGCCCAGCACACGGCCGCGACGCTTGGTCACATCACCCATGACGTCACCGGTGTTGTCGTTGGGCACATGAGCTTTCAAAGTGTGAATGGGCTCCAGCAGCACGGGACCTGCTTCGGGCAGAGCTGCCTTATAAGCCAGTTTTGCTGCCATGATAAAGGCCATTTCCGAGCTGTCTACCGGGTGGTAGCTGCCATCCAGCAGTGTAGCCTTCATGCCAACAACCGGATAACCGGCCAGAACGCCCTTTTCGGCTGCCATGCGAACGCCCTTTTCAACCGCCGGGAAGAAGTTCTTAGGCACGCTGCCGCCGAACACCTTTTCCTCAAAGACGATGTCGTCGCCTTCGCAAGGCTCAAAGTTCATGATAACATCACCGAACTGGCCATGGCCGCCGGTCTGCTTTTTATGGCGTCCCTGCTTCTGGCATGCCTTACGGATGGACTCACGATAGGCGATGCGCGGCACTTCCAGACTGATTTCCACGCCGAACTTGTTCTTCAGCTTGGACAGTACAACGTCCAGATGCTGCTCACCCAGACCGCCGATGATCTGCTGCTTAGTTTCCTTATCGGTTCTGTAAGAAAGGGTCGGATCTTCTTCCATCAGGCGAGCCAGCGCACCGCCGATCTTGCCTTCATCGCCCTTCTTGTTCACGGTGATTGCGCGGAACATGCTGGGCTTCGGGAAGTCTGCCTTGGGCAGGCAAATCACACGATCCGCACTGCACAGGGTATCACCAGTACGAGCGGTATTCAGCTTTGCCACTGCGCCGATATCACCGGCACCGATTTCGTCCACTTCGGTCTGCTTTTTACCGCAGATGGAAAGGGTCTTACCAATCTTTTCGCTTTCGCCGCTGCGTGTGTTGACCAAGGTCTGGCCGGGTACCAGCTTGCCGCTCAAAACGCGGAAGTAGCTCAACTTACCCACAAACGGGTCTGCAACGGTCTTGAACACATATGCAGCCGTGGGATCGTTTTCATCACACTTGACTTCCACCGGCTCGCCTTCCGGCGTTTCAGCCGTCAGCACATCAAAGCTGGGGCTGGGCAGCAGCTTGCGCATATTGAACAGCAGCATATCCAACGCCTGCATATTCACGGCGCTACCGCACAGGATGGGGGTGATCTGGCCGGTCTTGACGCCATTGCGCATACCGGTTACAATTTCTTCGGTCGTGAACGCTTCACCGCCGAAGAATTTTTCCATCAGTGCGTCATCGGTCTCGGCGATTGCTTCGCTCATAGCTTCAATCAAGCCTTGGAAGCGGTGTCCGATATCCGGCAAATCCACCTGGATCTGCTGGCCGTTTTCGTACTTGAATGCCTTCTGGCTGAACAGGTTGATATAGCACACCGTTCCGTCGTCCAGCTTGGTGGGTACGACACAAGGACACACGCTGGAACCAAACTTGATCTTCATATCCTCCAGGATCTTGAAGTAGTCGGCGTTCTCCAGGTCGGTCTTGGTCACAAACACCATGGTCGACTTTTTATTTTTCCGTGCCAGATGGAATGCCTTTTCTGCACCCACCGTAACACCGCTGCGGCCGGACACGCAAATCAGTACGCTGTCGGCTGCCATAATGCCCTCGTAATTACCTGCTTCGAAATCAAACAGGCCCGGAGCATCAATCAGATTGAACTTAATACCATCATATTCCACGGGGACTACAGAAGTAGACAGGCTGGCACGCCGCTTTTCTTCCTCAGGATCAAAATCCGAAACAGTGGTGCCGTCTTCGACACGGCCCATACGCTCCAGACTGCCTGCCTTATACAGCAATGCTTCCGTCAGGGTTGTTTTGCCGCAACCCGCGTGGCCCGCAACAAGGATGTTGCGGATCGTATTACTTGCGTATTTCATCGGTAATTTCCCTCTTTCCGCCCGAACGGATTTCCTCCGTTTTGTGGCATTTCATACAAAGATAATACCACAATCAAACGCAAAACTAAATACAATGTTCATTTTCCTTTTAACAAACTTTGCAACTTTGTTTTGTGCAGTTTGCGTCGTTTGAAAATTTTTGCAAACAACGTCTGTTTTTTTCGCCCCATTTCCGCTATAATATTTTTAATTATCCATATATTTACTGCGCTACATTTCCTTTACAGATAAGGAGGCTTTCTCTTGAAACGTCAGGACTATATTAACTGGGACGAATATTTTATGGGCATTGCACGCCTGACTGCCTTGCGTTCCAAAGACCCCAACAGTCAGGTCGGTGCTTGCATCGTCAGCCCAGAAAACAAGATTCTTTCTCTGGGCTACAACGGTATGCCCATCGGCTGCGATGACGACAAAATGCCCTGGGGCCGTGAAGGCGAACCGCTGCAAACCAAATATATGTACGTCTGCCATGCGGAGCTGAACGCGATTTTGAACAGTCCGCACAACAGCCTGCGCGGCTCCCGTATTTATGTCACTATGGCCCCCTGTAACGAATGTGCGAAGGCCATCATCCAGAGCGGTATCCGTGAGGTTGTCTATCTGGAAGACAAATACCCCAACAGTGATGCCAGCCA
>JAHHRK010000096.1 GCA_020025795.1 Faecalibacterium sp.
TCTATGCGGCTGGCTGCATACATGGCACACAGTCCAATACCCGCAAATAAAAGCTGTGGCCGAATGTAGGTATACGGATCTCCGCGGCGATACATTCCCACTGCATAACTGGCACTGAACAGAACAATCAGTCCTGCCGCCACCAGAATCAGCACCAGAATCAGAAACGGTAAATCCATCGGGTGTTGGCGTCCAAGCAATGTCCCTTCTGGCGCCCGGTGAATATTTTGTTCGTCAGGCAGCTTTGTCTTTTTCATCTGCATCTCCCCCTTCTATGTAGTGTACGCAGCACCTTGTTTTCTTAAACCCAACCCGCTGTAAAAACGCCGTGCAGTTTTGCTTGCTTTGTGCGCACAGGCGGATATAATAGAAGCAGTATACACATCAATATTGTGGAGGTTACCAAGATGGATATAAACGCAAGACTGAACGAACTGCAGCCCGAAATGCTGGAAGCTTTGAAAAAGCTGGTCAGCATCAAGAGCGTCGAAGATACCCCCGCACCCGGCGCACCTTATGGTAAAGGCGCTGCTGAATGCCTGAAAGCTGCTTTGGACCTGAGTGCCAAGATGGGCTTCAAGACCTACAACATGGACGGTCATCTGGGCTGGGCCGAATACGGCGAAGGCGACGAGATGGTTGCCGTCCTGGGTCATCTGGATGTTGTTCCCGAAGGCACCGGCTGGACTAAGTGCAAGCCTTATGAGCCTGTTGTAGCCGATGGCCGCCTGTATGGCCGCGGCACCGTGGACGATAAAGGCCCCGTTGTTTCTGCTCTGTTTGGCCTGAAGGCTCTGGCTGACGAAGGCTGGAAGCCCAGCCGCCGCGTGCGCGTGCTGTTCGGCTGCAACGAAGAAACCGGCTCCGATGACATGAAGTATTATATGGAAAACGGCGGCGAAGTTCCTGTTTGCGGCTTCACCCCGGACGGCAGCTACCCCCTGATTAACGGCGAAAAGGGTATTGCCATCACCACCTATGAAAAGAAACTGGTTCAGCGCGGCGACTGGAAGCTGCTGTCCATCCACGGCGGCAGTGCCTCCAACATCGTTCCTGCAAAGGCTGTTGCGGAAATCGCCTGCCCGGAAGATGTCTCTGTTCTGGCTGAGCTGAAATACCCGGAACACGTTCATGTCACTCCCACCGAAACCGGCCTGCACATCGAGGCTGAAGGTGTATCTGCACATGGTTCTCTGCCCGAAAAGGGTGAAAACGCCATTGGCCGCCTGTGCCTGTTCCTGAAGCAGCTGCCCCTGTCCGGCGATGCTGCGGACGCAATCGCACTGATTGCCGACAAGATTGGCATGGACGTACACGGCGAAGGCTTCGGCATCGCACTGGAAGACGAACTGTCCGGTCTGCTCAGCTTCAACCTGGGCGTGATTGACTGCGACGAAGGCAAGGTTCTGCCTGCACGCCGTGCCGGTGAGCCGGAAGAGTATCAAGGTGCAACTGCTCTGCGTATGACCATCAACTACCGCTGGCCCGTCACCTTCCACTTTGCAGACTGCGGCCCCAAGCTGAACGCCGCGCTGGAGCAGGCAGGCTGGAAGGTTCTGGACGAGCGCACCGACGAAGCACTGTACTGCCCTGCTGACAGCGAGCTGGTTCAGAAGCTGCTGGCTGTATACGAAAAGCATACCGGCGACAAGTCCGGCGCAATCTGCATCGGCGGCGGCACCTACGCAAAGTCCATTCCCAACATTCTGGCCTTTGGCCCCGGATTCCCGGATGAGGAGCTGAAGGAGCACGAGCCGGACGAGTTCATGGATCTGGAGCACTTCTACCTGAACGCTCGCATCTACGCCGACGCAATCCGCGCACTGGCTGAGTAAAAAAAGGGGGGCATCCCTATGAAAATCACCCAAGTAAGGCTTGGTAAAATCAGTGTGCCGCTGCGCGTGCCTTTTAAGACGGCCCTGCGCTCCGTTTCCAGCGTGGAAGACGTTGTTGTCGAGCTGCACACGGATACCGGTCATATTGGTTATGGCGAAGCGCCGCCTACCGGCGTCATTACCGGTGACACTACCGGCGCCATCATTGGTGCCATTCAGGACCACATTGCCCCCACCATTCTGGGCCGAGATGTGGCAGATTTGGAAAGCATTCTGATTGCCATGAATGGCTGTATCCTGCACAACACCAGTGCAAAAGCCGCCGTCGATATGGCGCTGTACGATTTGTACGGTCAGCTGTACGGCCTGCCGGTGTATCGGCTTCTGGGCGGCAATCGGACGCAAATCGAAACCGACATCACCATCAGCGTAAACAGCCCCGAAGAAATGGCGAAGGACACCCAGAACGCCATTGACCGCGGCTATCAGGTACTGAAATGCAAGGTAGGCAAGGAGCCGGAAAAGGATTTGGAGCGACTGCTGGCCATTCGCCGCACCGCAGGTCCCAACCGAAAAATTCGCATTGATGCCAATCAGGGTTGGAATCCGAAACAGGCTGTGCGCCTGCTGAACCAAATGCAGGAGCATGACTTGGACATTGAATTCTGCGAGCAGCCTGTGCCCGCCTGGGATCTGGAAGGCTTGAAATATGTCACCGACCATTCTCCTGTTCCCATTCTGGCAGACGAAAGCGTATTCAGTGACCGGGATGCGCTGCGTATCATGCAGATGCGTGCCGCTGATTACGTGAATATCAAGCTGATGAAGTGCGGCGGCATTTATAATGCTCTGCACATTGCCAGCGCCGCCGAAAGCTACGGCGTAGAGTGCATGATTGGCTGTATGCTGGAAGCAAAAATCAGCGTAAATGCTGCTGTGCATCTGGCCTGCGCCAAGCAGATTATCACGAAAGTGGATTTGGACGGACCTGTACTTTGCAGCGAAGACCCCATCTTGGGCGGTGCGGTATTCTGCGAAAAAGATATCACCGTCAGCACTGCACCCGGCATGGGTATCCAGGGTATCCAGCCTGGCAAAATCCAGTATCTGCACTGATTTTTTCACAACAAAAAAGGAGCATTTCTCTATCGCAGAGAAATGCTCCTTTTCTTTTATATTTCAAACCCGCACGAATTTTTTCAGGCGATTGGTCATAAACACCGCCAACATAATTTTCAGGCAATCCGGAATGACAAAGGGAATCACGCACCACCCCAGTACCGTTGTCACACCGACTGCACCCGTGGACTTGGTATATATCAGCATAAACCATGCTGTGCCGATTGCGTAGCACACCAAAAGGCCCAGAAGCATCGACAGCACCAGAACACCCGTGCGCTTGCCAAATGCCTTTTCTATGCCCCACATCAGCAACGCCGAAAATAAAAATCCAAAGATATAGCCGCCGGTGGTACCAAATAAAGCGCCCAAGCCTCCTTTGAATCCAGAAAATACCGGAAGGCCAACCGCACCCAACAAAATATACACGAACACCGCCAGCGTGCCGCACTTGCCGCCCAACAAACCAACTGCCAGAAAAACCGCAAAGGTCTGCAAGGTAAATGGAACTGGCCCCGGAATCTGAATCCAGGCACAGACCGCCATCAACGCTGCAAAAATGCCGACGTAAACGAGTTCTTTTGTTTTTGTACGATTCATTTTCTCACTTCCAACTTTTCTTTTTTATAAAATACAATCTCCCGCCCTGCATTGTCAATCGTTTATCAGTTCCGTACAAACTTCTTTTCTTGCTTATAAAAAAGCTCCCTCTTGCAAGGGAGCTTTTCGCTATCATTCTCAGAAGAAGCTGACCTGACTGCTTTCCGGCAGGTCACCCAGTGCGCCAACTTCACGCAATTTATCAATTACGCTGCTGCCCACGCCGGATGCCGCCTGCAATTCTTCAATGGACAGATATTCCTGACCGTTGATGGTTGCTTTTTCCAGTGCATCAGCTGCAGCGCCGCCAACGCCCTTCATGGCAGAGAACGGCAAGCGTACTTTATCGTCCTCAACTACATATTTGCTGGCGTAACTCTTACCCAGTTCAATAGGTAAAAACTCATAGCCGCGTTCCAGCATTTCGTTTACAATCTGCAGCGAAACCAGCAAATCTTCGTCCTTGGCAACGCGTTCTTCCTTCGGGCCGCGCAGACGCGCATTGACCTCTTTCATGTGCTGGCGTGCAACGGCCTTGCCGCCCACAGCAGCCTCGTAGTCAATGTCGTCGCCACGCACCGTAAAGTACACCGCATAGAAAGCCTGCGGCTTGTAGAGCTTAAACCACATCAGACGAATTGCCGCCATCAGGTAAGCCACAGCATGGGCCTTCGGGAACATATACTTGATCTTGCGGCAGGATTCAATGTACCAGTCCGGCACATCATGCTCACGCATTGCTTCTTCCCAGCCGGGCGCAAAGCCGCCCTTTGCCACACGGCCTTTACGCACGGCCTCCATGATGTCAAACGCCATCTTCGGCTCAAGGCCTTTACGAATCAGGTACAACATAATGCTGTCACGGCATCCGATCACCTCTGCAATGGTACAGGTACCATTGCGAATCAGTTCGTCTGCGTTACCGGTCCAAACGTCCGTACCGTGGGACAGGCCGGAAATCTGGGTCAGCTCCGAAAAGTTCTTGGGCTGTGCGTCCTGCAGCATACCACGAACAAAGTTGGTTCCCATTTCCGGAATACCGAAGGTGCCGGTCTGGCTGTCGATTTGCTCCGGCGTTACGCCAAGCGCTTCCGGCGAAGTCAAAAGCGAATACACCTTGGGGTCGTTCATGGGAATGCTGTCTACCGCAATGCCCGTATACTCTTCAAAGTATTTATAGAAGGTGGGCACATCGTGGCCCAGCTCGTCCAGCTTCAGCAGCGTATCATGCAGATACTTAAATTCAAAGTGTGTGGTCAAAAGTCCGCCTGCTACGTCGTCCGCCGGGTGCTGGATGGGGCAGAAATCGTAAATTTCATAGGTGTCCGGCACAACGACCATGCCGCCGGGGTGCTGGCCTGTGGTACGTTTTACGCCGGTACAGCCCAGCGTCAAACGGTTTTCTTCCGCACGGTTGACGGCACGTCCACGCTCTTCCAGGTACTTTTTCACATAGCCGTAAGCAGTCTTGTCCTGAATACCCGAAACCGTACCTGCCTTGAACACGTTTTCCTTGCCGAACAGTTCCTCCGTGTAACGGTGCACATTGCTCTGATATTCGCCGGAGAAGTTCAGGTCGATATCAGGCTCCTTGTCGCCGTAGAAACCCAGGAAGGTTTCGAACGGGATATCGTGTCCGTCCACAATCAGCTTTTCGCCGCATTTGGGGCAGGTTTTGTCCGGCAGGTCAAAGCCGTCGTCCACGCTGCCGTCCAGAATAAACTCGCTGTACTTACACTTGGGGCAGCGGTAATGGGGCGGCAGACTGTTTACTTCCGAAATACCGGAAAAGTGCGCCACAGCAGACGAGCCGACAGAACCACGGCTGCCCACCTGATAGCCGCCTGCATTGGAGTACGCCACCAGCTTAACCGCAATGACGTACAAAAC
>JAHHRK010000097.1 GCA_020025795.1 Faecalibacterium sp.
AGTGGATGCAACGGCTTATAATAAAAACGAGGCGTATGGAATTCATACACCTCGTTTTTCATTTTCAATATTTCTAAAATAGCCCTACGGCGCTTGTGCGTTCGATATGCTGTTTTATGTCAGTGTAGCGTGTACGCGCTGGCCGTCGTATTCGCCCAGGCGCACGGTGACGATGTCGCCGCTCTTGTGGCCGGGTGCTTCTACCACGACAGGCACATACAGGCGGGTGTAGCCGGTGAACATAGTAGCAGACAGCGGCGTTTCCAGCAGCACTTCGTCGGTGGTACCTTGCAAATCTGCCAGAACATGGGTGCGGATTTCCTCCACACGGGCGTTCATGCTGCGGCTGCGTGCCTGCTTTTCCCGTTCGCAGATTTGGCCTTCAAAGCTGTAAGCAGGCGTGCCGCTGCGGCGAGAATAGGGGAACACATGGACCTTCAAAAAGCCCACCTTTTCCAGAAAATCGCAGCTCTCAGCAAAGTCCTGCTCGGTTTCGGCAGGGAAGCCGCAGATGCAGTCGGTGGTAAAGCTGACCTTGTCGGCGCCGCCGTAGGCCTTGCGCAGCTTTTCTACAACGTCCAGATACTGCTCGGCGGTGTAAACGCGGCGCATCCGGCGCAGCGTTGCGGTGCAGCCGCTTTGCAGGCTCAGGTGATACTGGGGGCACAGCTTTTTCACGGCTGCCAGGCGCAGGATAGCTTCGTCCGTGAGCATGTCCGGATCGATGCTGCCCAGACGGATGCGCTCGATGCCTTCCACCTGTGCGCAGTGCTCCACCAGTGTGGTCAGGTCCGTGCCGGTGTCCTGGCCGTAGCTGGGCAGGGAAATGGCGCTGAGTACTACTTCTTTGTAACCGGCCTGTGCCAGCGTGCGCAGCTCGCTCAGGATGCTTTCCTCGCTGCGGCTGCGTACAGGGCCGCGTGCACGGGGGATAACGCAATAGGCGCACTGGCGGTTGCAGCCGTCCTCAATTTTAATAAAGGCGCGGGTGTGGCTCTCAAAGCGCTCCACAGGCAGCTCCTCGAAATGCTCGCCCTTTTCGTGGGGCTTGATGTCCACGATGCGCTCGTGGCCTGCCAGCAGCTTCTGCACGTTGCCCACGATGGAATGGCGGTCGCCGTTGCCGCAGACCAGGTCGGCCTCCATGCACTGGGCGGCCTCAGCAGGGAAAGCCTGCGGATAGCAGCCGGTCAGCACGGTAACAGCGCCGGGATGCTCACGCTTTTGGCGGCGCAGCCATTTGCGGCTCTTTTGGTCGCCGAAATTGGTGACGGTGCAGCTGTTGATGATATAAACGTCTGCTTCTTCTTCCGGGCCAACGATGGTAAAACCGGCCTGACGAAACAGGTTTTCCAGGGCGCCGGTCTCGTTCAGGTTGACCTTGCAGCCCAGAGTGTAAAAATTAACGCGCATAGTATACTCCGATCTTTTACTGCCTTTTTTGATAGAAAAAGGGTGTTCTTTATTATAAGATATTTCAAAAGAAAAATAAAGCACTTTCCATTTGCATAAGATGGTAATACTTCAATGCAGATGCGGAGGAATCAAGATGAAAAAGCCCAAATGGATCGTGCTGGCAGCAGTGCTGCTGTGCGGAATACTCTTGGTGCAGTGCGCTTATTCGGCGCAGGCAGTTCCCGAACTGACGGCCGGACCACCGGCTCCAAGCGAAGCTATCGTGGAAACGGCGGCCCAGCAGGTGGATTTGCAGTTGCCGTGCCGTGCCGCGATTTTGATGGATCAGAACACAGGCAAGGTACTGTACGAGAAAAATGCGGACACCCAGATGCCTATGGCGTCCATTACCAAGTTGATGACGCTGCTTTTGACCTTTGAGGGCATCCATGACGGAAAGCTGCAATATGACCAGACTGTGCCCGTTACCGAGCACGCAGCATCTATGGGCGGCAGCCAGATTTGGCTGGAACCGGGCGAAACCTTTACCTTGAAAGAAATGCTGAAAGCCATTTGTGTTTGCAGCGCCAACGATGCGGCTGTGGCGGTAGCGGAGCTGGTAGCAGGCAGCGAGCCAGCCTTTGTATCCAAGATGAATGCGCGCGCAGCAGAGCTGGGCATGGAAAATACCAACTACTGCAACGCCTGCGGTCTGGACGCAAACGGCCACTATTCCACGGCACGCGATGTGGCCACGTTGAGCCGCTTTATTTTGAACACCTGCCCGGAAGTGCTGGAGTATTCCGGCATTTGGATGGACGAGCTGCGCGGTGGCGAAACCCATCTGGTGAACACCAACAAGCTGCTGAAAAGCTATTCGGGCATTACCGGCCTGAAAACCGGCACGACCGGCGGCGCAGGCGTGTGCATTTCGGCAACGGCGACCCGTGACGACCTTTCTCTGATTGCCGTGATTCTGGGCTCGCCGTCCGGCAAGGAACGCTTTGAGGCGGCACGAACCCTGCTGGATTACGGCTTTGCCAACTATGAGGCAGGCATCATTCCGTCTTTGCCCAATGCACCGCTGGAGCTGCCTGTGCGCGGCGCAAAGCAAGGCGTGGTACAGCTGGATTACACGGATTTGCCGCTGCGCATCCTGCTGAAAAAGGGCGAAGGCAAGAACCTGCGGTCCGAACTGGTGCTGCCGGAATCGGTGGATGCGCCGCTGGCACAGGATCAGGCACTGGGTACGGTGAACCTGTATGCAGGCGAAGAAAAGCTGGGTTCGTGGCCGGTAAAATGCGCGCTGCAAGTGGACAAGCTGGACTTTGCAGCAGCGTTCGAGTTGATCCTGAAACAGGCTGTGGGTTGGGAAACTATGTAATATTTGGTGAAATGCCCAAGAAATTATTGGAAAGTTTATACAATAACTGGCGAATTTTTCTTGACTTTAAGACCGCGCAAAGGTACACTTGGTACATGAAACAGACTTTTCCTACTTGGAGGTAGTAAATAAATGAGTGTACATTTCAATACCAAGCATTTGGGCAGTTTTATTGCAGATCACGAGTTTGAGGCTATCTGGCCCCAGGTTCAGCTGGCACACAAGCAGCTGGAAGAAAAGTCCGGCCCCGGCAACGATTTCCTGGGTTGGATGTATCAGCCCCGTGATTACGATAAGGAAGAGTTCGCACGCATTAAGGCTGCTGCAAAAAAGATCCGTGAAGATTCCGACGTGCTGGTTGTTGCCGGCATCGGCGGCAGCTACCTGGGCGCACGCGCTGTGATCGAAGCCGTTAAGGGCATCTACCACAACGATCTGGAAGCCGGCCTGAAGATTTACTTCTGCGGCAACAGCATCAGCCCCAGCTACCTGAACAACATTCTGGATATTTGCCGCGGCAAGCGCTTCTCCATCAATGTTATTTCCAAGTCCGGCACCACCACCGAGACTTCTCTGGCATTCCGTGTGCTGCGCAAGCTGCTGGAAGAGCAGGTTGGCGCTGAGGAAGCCAACAAGCGTATCTACGCTACCACCGACCGTGCACGCGGCACGCTGAAAGAGCTGGCTGACAAGCAGGGTTGGGAAACCTTCGTCGTTCCCGATGACATCGGCGGCCGCTACTCTGTTCTGAGTGCAGTTGGCCTGCTGCCCATCGCTTGCGCAGACATCGACATCGACGCTCTGATGCAGGGCGCAGCCGACGCAATGGCTAAGTTCTCCAACGACGGCGCAGACAACGATGCATACCGCTACGCTGCTGCCCGCAACATCCTGTACCGCAAGGGCAAGTCTGTTGAGATCATGGAGTGCTACGAGCCGGATTACACCATGATGAACGAGTGGTACAAGCAGCTGTTCGGCGAATCCGAAGGCAAGGACCAGAAGGGTATTTTCCCCGCAAGCTGCATCCTTTCCACCGACCTGCACTCCATGGGCCAGTTCATTCAGGACGGCGCACGCGTGATGTTCGAGACGATCGTGGATGTGAAGAAGCCGGCAAACGACCTGTATCTGGACGAGCTGGAAGGCAACTTTGACGGTCTGAACTTCCTGGCAAACCAGAACATGAGCGTTGTAAACCGCAAGGCTATGGAAGGCACCATTCTGGCACACATCGAAGGCGGCGTGCCCCAGCTGGTGATCGAAGTGGACGATCTGTCTGCTTATAACGTAGGCTACCTGATCTACTTCTACTGGCGTGCATGTGCTTGCAGCGGCTATCTGCTGAGCGTGAATCCGTTCAACCAGCCCGGCGTTGAAAGCTACAAGAAGAATATGTTTGCGCTGCTTGGCAAGCCTGGCTATGAGAATCTGACGGCTGAACTGGAAGCAAAGCTGAAATAAACGAGCCGTTTAAAATTGTTGACTATTGCACCGCAAGGTGCAAGTAAATAGGAGGATTCCAATATGATTAAACTGATCGTTGGCACCAAAGGCTCCGGCAAAACTAAGGCTATCATCGACATGATCAACAATGCAGTTACCGCTACCAGCGGCAATGTTGTTGTCGTTGAAAAGGGCATGAAGCTCACGACTGAGATTTCTCATGCTGCTCGTCTGGTTGACATGGACGAGTACAAGATCGACGGCGGCGAGATGCTGTATGGTTTTGTTGCAGGCCTGCTGGCAGGCAACTACGACATTACGGATCTGTACATCGATGGCATCCTGAAGGTCCTGAATCGCGATACCAACAAGCTGGGCGTTATCCTGGACGAGATTGCTGCGGTTACCGGTGATTCGGTTCGTGCCGTGATCACTGTCAGCGCTGATGCTGCAACCCTGCCCGAGAGCGTCAAAAAGTATCTGTAAGCACAGGATTCCCCGTATTTTACAACAAAATAAAAGGGGGCAGCAAAATTTGCTGCCCCTGTTTGTTTTTAGGTGTTGACAAAGATGTCCGCCTGCGCTATACTAGCAAAGCGGCCTTGTAAAAGGAGGTACTATGCTTTTTGACCTGAGAAAGTTTTTGTCGGCGGGTGTCAGCCCGACGGTGAAGCGCTTTACCGCAGACCTTTCCAGCGGCGACTATTTCGGCGCAAAGGTTTCTGCACCCGTGGAGGTTACTTTCACGGCTCAACGGCTGGAAGGCGAAGTTGATCTTCGTTTGGAGGCTGTCGCAACCATCAGCGGCGTATGTGCCCGCTGCTTGGACCCCGTTACACAGGAGTGCAACGTCGATTCCCATTGGATCGTGCGCGAGTGCGATTTCGATGACGAGGATTTTGAACTGCCTATGGACGGAAATGGGATTCTGGATGTAGACGCTTGGCTGAACCAGGAAGTTTCGCTGGAAGTCCCGCCCGTACTGCTTTGCAGTCCGGATTGTTTAGGACTTTGCCCCGTTTGCGGTAAAAAACGACAGGATTGCTCCTGCCAAGTGGCTGCCGAAAGCACCCCCGTAGACGAGAGGTTGAGTATATTGAAATCACTGCTGAACTGAAATCCAACGAGGAGGTGCAAACACAATG
>JAHHRK010000098.1 GCA_020025795.1 Faecalibacterium sp.
TTGATGCCGCTGTTGGTCATGCTGGACAGGGCAAAGTCGATCATGCGGTAACGGCCGCCAAAGGGGATGGAAGCCATGGCACGGTCGGTGACCATTTCGGGGATGGTATTATCGTAGTTGTTGGGGAAAAGAATGCCCAACGCATTGGTGTTCTGACTCAGCATACTTCTTCGCCCTCCTTGACAGACTCATAAACTTTGGCACCCGGCTGAATAACAGCGCCGGCTCCGATGGTAATCGAGGAGGCAGTATGTGCGATGGGGCCATCGCCGCCAATGACTGCACCTGCACCGACCACACAATTATCTGCAATGATTGCACGGCGTACAACGGCACCGGCCTTAATTACCGTATCCTGCATGATAACGGCATCTTCAACGGTAGCGCCTTCTTCCACCACAACACCGGCGGACAGCACAGAGTGCTTTACGATGCCGTGGATCTTGCAGCCTTCGGTAATCATCGAATCGCTGACCAAAGCGCGAGGACCGATCTTCTGGCAGGGCAGGACCGGGTTGCGACTGTAAATCTTCCAGCTTTCATCGAACAGGTCGATGCCGGAGTTTTCCGGGTCCAGAACTTCCATATTGGCTGCCCACAGGCTGTCGATGGTACCGACATCACGCCAGTAGCCGGAGAAGTGATATGCGTACATTCTGCGGCCGTCACGCAGCAGTGCAGGAATCACATTGTTGCCGAAGTCGTTGGAGGAGTTGGGATCTGCTTCGTCCTCTTCCAGATACTTCTTCAAAATATCCCAGTTAAAGATGTAGATACCCATAGAAGCCAGGTTGCTCTTGGGTACGGGCGGCTTTTCCTGGAACTCGGTGATCTTATCGTCCTCGTCTGCAACCATCAGGCCAAAGCGAGAAGCATCCTCCCAAGGAACTTCCATAACAGCAACGGAGAATTCTGCATTTTTCTCCTTGTGGAAGCGCAGGAAGTCTGCGTAGTCCTGTTTGCAGATCTGGTCGCCAGACAGGATGATCACGTACTTGGGATCATAGGCGTCAATAAAGCTGATGTTCTGGTAAATGGCGTTTGCCGTGCCTTTGTACCAGTCCGAGCCGTCTGCCTGCTCGTAAGGAGGCAGCGTATGTACACCGCCGTACAGACGGTCCAGATCCCACGGCTGGCCATTGCCGATGTACTCGTTCAGCTTCTGCGGCTGATACTGCGTTGCAATACCCACAGTATCAATATTGGAATTCACACAGTTTGACAACGGAAAGTCCACAATGCTGTACTTTCCGCCAAAGGAAACAGCCGGTTTTGCTGTTTTCTGCGTCAACGCATACAGGCGAGAACCACGTCCGCCTGCAAGAATCATTGCTACGATTTCTTTTGCCATAGTTTTCTCCCCTTTTTTAGCCCCTATGAGGCTATATCTACCTTCTATATTTGCTTTTTATAGAATGTGAACCTGTGTTATTTGGCGGTTTTCCGTACCGTCTTGGTTTTGGGTGCCGTTTTCTTGGCCTTTACGGTCTTTTCGGCTGTCTTCGCTGTTTTGGTTTTTTCCACAGTCTTTGGTGTTTTGGTGGATTTCTTTGCCGCCGGCTTTTTGGCTGTCGGCTTTTCCAGCTGCTGCTCTGTGCTCAGCTTCTTCTTGCGCGGCGTGGGAACCGAGAAGTACACTGCGCTCGATGCCGGCAGGTCAATGGAAATGGAGTAATCAAAGCCATGCATGGGCTTCTTTTTGCTGCGCAGTGCCGGGTTATGTACACCGGTACCGCCGTAACGGACATCGTCCGAGTTGAAAATCTCTTTATAAGTACCAGATGCCGGCACGCCCAGCGTATAACCTTTCCGCTCGACCGGGTTGAAGTTGCAGACTACCATCACGCGCTTGCCAGCCTGATCCCGGCGCAGGAAGGCAACAACGCTCTGGTCTGCATCATCGGCAACGATCCATTCAAAGCCATCCCAGCTGTCGTCGATTTGCCACAAAGCCGGAGTTTTCTCATACAGATGGTTCAGATCTGCCACATAGTCCTGCATCTGGCGATGCTTTTCATATTGCAACAGCATCCAGTCCAGCTGCTTTTCTTCATTGAACTCAATGAACTGGGCAAATTCCTGACCCATGAACAACAGCTTCTTGCCGGGATGACCCATCATATAACCATAGAAGGTACGCAGATCGGCAAACTTGGCATCGTATTCACCGGGCATCTTATTGATCAGGCTGCACTTGCCATGTACCACTTCATCGTGGCTGATCGGCAGTACAAAGTTCTCGCTGAATGCGTAGAACATACTGAATGTAACTTTATTATGGTTGCCCTTGCGGAACAGCGGATCGGTGCTCATGTAGCTGAGCATATCGTTCATCCAGCCCATGTTCCACTTGAAGTTAAAGCCCAGACCGCCTTCGTCCACAGGTTTGGTCACCATAGGCCATGCCGTGGATTCTTCCGCGATCATATACTTGTGGCTGTGTCTGCCCAGCACCGTGCTGTTCAGCTTATGCAGGAAAGAAATTGCTTCCAGATTCTTGTTTTCGCCATAGCAATTGGCTTCCCACTCACCGTCCTTGCGGTCGTAGTCCAGATACAGCATAGATGCCACTGCGTCCACGCGCAGGCCATCCACATGATACTGCTCCAGCCAGAACAATGCGCTGGAAATCAGGAAAGACTGTACTTCCGGTTTACCATAGTCAAATACCATGGTGCCCCAGCCCTTATGTTCACCACGCTTGGGATTCGGGTCCTCATAGCAAGGCTCACCATCGAACATGTACAAGCCGTGCCCATCTTTGGGGAAGTGCGCCGGCACCCAGTCCAGAATCACGCCGATGCCTGCCTTGTGCATCTTATCCACAAAGCTCATAAAATCAAACGGCGTACCATACCGGCTGGTCGGTGCAAAATATCCTGTCACCTGGTAGCCCCAGCTGCCGTCAAAGGGATATTCTGTGATCGGCAAAAGCTCCACATGGGTATATCCCATTTTCAGCAAGTAGGGGGCAAGTTCATCTGCCAGTTCTGCATAGTTGTAAGGAATATCGCCATCCTTCTTTTTCCAGGCACCTATATGCATCTCGTAGATGTTCATGGGGCTGTGGATGGGATCCTTTTTCTGCTGTGCCCGAACCCAGGCATCATCCTGCCAGGGATAGCCTTCAATGTCAAAGACCTTGCTTGCATTGGACGGGCGGGTTTCTGCATGGAATGCAAATGGGTCTGCTTTGAACAGCAGCTGATCTGCGGCGGTAGTAATGCAGTATTTGTATACATCATACTGCTTCACACCGGGAATAAAAACTTCCCATACCGCATCGCCATCCACTTTTGTCATGGGGTGGCTTCCGGGGATCCAGTCGTTGAAATCACCAACGACGCTCACAGCCTGCGCGTGGGGTGCCCACACACGGAACACTACGCCGGACTGCCCGTTGCGCTCCATCAGATGCGCGCCAAAATACTTTTGCGCCAAATAGTTGGTACCCTGTCGAAACAGATATACCGGAACTTCGTATTCTTGATCCTTGGTTTGTAACATAAGCCTTCCTCCCTCGCACCGCTGCATACGCGGCACAATGCTTATTGCTTACTTTATATATTAAATAATTTCATTCTCGTTTTCAAGGCATTTCCGTCAAAAGAATATATATTTTCCAATGACTTTTTTCGACTTTTGTCAAATATATACAAAGTTTAAGGATGTTTATTACAATATAATACAA
The DNA here is from genome assembly GCA_020025795.1 of Faecalibacterium sp. Classification (GTDB taxonomy): domain Bacteria; phylum Bacillota; class Clostridia; order Oscillospirales; family Ruminococcaceae; genus Faecalibacterium. Next base: position 3,692 of record JAHHRK010000098.1, read on the forward strand.
AAGCCCCATTTTCTTTGTCGGAAAATGAGGCTTTTCTAATATTTTATTTTTAAGATGCCGTTTTTTTATTTTACGACATACACATTTACATTTTGAACACCGTTCAGATAGGCTTCTTCGCTGGTTTCATAATACAAGTCTACCAGTGCGTGGCCTTCCTGCAAAGCGGTACCCGTGTCGGTAGCAACAGCATAGCCGTAAACGAATTTTCCGTCCGGGCTGGCAATATACAACAGGCTGCCGTATGGGATCTTGGCCGGGTCCACTGCAACCGTACCGTATCGCAGACCCATTCGGGATGCACCACGTCCGCCAGACTTGGAATGGTATCCTGTTGCGCGGCCCTGATAAACGGTTTTATAGCTTGTCGGGGGATTGGTGGTTCCGTCTGGGCCGGTCAGGGGCGAAACCGGTGCTCCTGCCTTATACGCACGGATAACCTGGTCATAGGGCTGCTTGGTGATTTCTCGACCAATCTCCTGGCTGGATTCCAGCTCACCATTCACCCAGCGTTCCCGGTGGGTAATTGACAGTTGACCGTTGCGGCCTTCCTGGCGCACGATGGTTTTCTTTCGCTTTTTATAGAACTCGCTGGTATAAGCGTAAACCGTTTGGTATGGGATATCCTCGTGCTTTACAGTATCCACGTAGGTCACACGATTGACCTGGATCACATCGTTTTTCTGCACCTGCGCGTGCAGGCTGGGAACAGTATAATCGTGCTCGTTCAGCACAACGCCTGCCGCCGCCAGTGCATCCTCCACCGTACCTTCGATCATCATGGTTTCATACATCTGGCCATCCGCTTCCACCTGTACTGGGAAAGCGCGCTGGATATCCAGATTGGAAAGGTTTTCGGCATAGTTCACATACGATACCCGATCCCAGCTTTCCACCTCCATGTTTGCCATTTTCAGCAGTGCATTGGGATCCGTCTTGTCGGTGGTAATGAGGTTGCACGCGCCGGCGGAATCCGTCACATATACGATGTGCATCGTATCGTGCAGCCACAGCTGCGTACCTATCATGCAGAGCAGCAGGAGTCCAAACGCATACAGTCGATGTGGGATTGCCCGCACACGCCGGCGCACAAGTTCTTTGTATTTCAGATACAACTTTTTCAGCACTGGCCCCTGCCCCCTTTCCGTTTTTCATGTATATACAGCACGCAGATTCATACCATCTCCTTTTTGCAAAAGCTTAGGCAGTTTAACACAGCAGCGCATGTTTGTCAAATTTTCTCTCGTCACCTTGTCTACAAAAGCAGACTTTTATTGTGCATTTTACCATATTTCTCTCTGAATTTTTATACGATTGCTGAATTTCCGCATCGAAATTTGATGACAAAAAAGCAACAAAAAAGCGGCTCTGCCAAAGCAGAGCCGCCCTAAATGCGGTACGGAAAAATCAGCGTTTGCGGAACTGTCGCGGCAATCCGAAAAGGCGCCTGCGGCGCATTTTCCGCTGCGACCGCAGCAGCTATGCTGCGAGGACAACCACAGTTCAAAATAAAAAGAGAGCCTCCCAAACGGGAAGCTCTCT
>JAHHRK010000099.1 GCA_020025795.1 Faecalibacterium sp.
CATAAAAAGGATTCGCATCATTAGTCCTCCATTGCTTCGGCACGGCCTTCCTCGGTGTCCTCATAGAAGAACTTGCTGGACTGCATAATGGTAATGCCGTCCAGGTGGTCGTTCTCGTGCTGGATGCAGCGAGCCAGCAGGCCGCCGGGAACCTCCATCTCAAACCATTCGCCGTGGCGGTCCTGTGCGCGCACCTTTACGCCAACAGGACGCTCGACTGCGCCGGTGTGGCCGGGGAAAGACAGGCAGCCTTCGTAAGAAGTTTCGGTTTCTTCGGTGACAGCCAGAATCTCCGGGTTGATGAAGTCGATGAACTTGTACTCGTAATCCTCAGGGATTTCGTCCGGGCAATCGGTGGTATCCCATACGACGAACAGGCGGCGCAGCATACCAACCTGAGGTGCTGCCAGGCCAACGCCGTCGGCATGAATCATCGTTTCACGCATATCGTCCAGCAGATCTGCCAGGCGGTCATCAAAATTCGTGACAGGGCGGCAGACCTTGTTCAGGATCGGATCGCCATCTTGTACAACTTTACGCAGAGCCATAATTTTATCCTCCAAAATATCTTGTTTATAAATCACCGTCGGCATGCATATCCAAAATCACGCCTGCCTTCTGGGGGAGTTTTTCTTTTTCATAGGCAGCAAGCACCTGGCGCATCAAATCGCGAAAGGCCTTGTCTCCCCTGCATTTTACGGTGAGCTGATAACGGTATCTATCATTTATTTTTGTAATGGTGCAAGGCGTTGGGCCCAGCACCCGTAAAGGCATTTTTTCCTGTTTTGATGCCAGCTGACCCAGCAAAACCGCAAAGCGGCTGGCAGCAAAGGCCACATCTGGCTCTTTTGTGCCGGAAAAGCCCACCATGCACAGCCTGCAAAAAGGTGGGTACAAGCTCAGCTTGCGGAACAGGATCTCCTGCTCGTAAAAGGCATCGTAATCCTGCTGTGCCGCCAGATTCAGCGCAGTATCGTCCGGTGCCACAGTCTGAATAATGGCATGACCGGGACTTTTTGCACGACCGCCGCGGCCTACCACCTGGGTAATCAGGTCAAACACGTTTTCGCAGGCACGGAAACCCTGTGCAAACAAAAGCGAATCGATACCCAACACGCCAACCAGCGTTACATCCTCAAAGTCCAATCCTTTTGCGACCATCTGGGTGCCCAGCATGATGTCATATTCATGCCGACCAAATTGTGCCAATAGCCGCTCGTGGGCGTCCTTTGTGGAAGTGGAATCCTGATCCATGCGCAGGATGCGCGCCTCAGGAAAAAGATTTGCCAGTTCTTCTTCGGCTTTCTGGGTGCCAAAACCCGTATATTGCAGCTTGCCGCCGCAAGACGGGCACTTTTTCGGTGCCGGATGGATGCTGCTGCCGCAATAGTGGCAGAGCAGCTCTCCTTTTGCCTTGTGATACACCATCGGCACGCTGCATTTTTCGCATTTCAGCACCTGACCACAGTCCTCGCAGACAGTCACGGTCTGGTAACCGCGCCGATTCAAAAGCAGAATCGCCTGTTTTCCAGTTTCCAGCGTGCGGCGAATGGCATTTTCCATGGTGCGGCTGATATCGCCCGGATTCCCAGCCGCAAGTTCGGCACGCATATCCACCATTTCCACCGTAGGCAACGGATTGCCGCCATAGCGCTGGGTCAGGGTTACCAGCTGATATTTGTGCATCCGCGCCGCATAATAGCTTTCCGTGGAAGGCGTCGCCGAAGCCAAAAGCAGCAGCGAAGCGTTTTCCGCTGCGCGCTGCCGCGCCACCTCATGTGCGGAAAAGCGCGGTGCGGATTCACTGCGGTAAGTATGCTCCTGTTCCTCATCAATAATAATAAGGCCGATATCTTTCAGCGGAGCAAACACAGCACTGCGTGTACCTACGACGATATCTGCACCGCCGTCCTGAATCATCTGCCACTGCAAAAAGCGCTCGGTATGATTCAAAGCGGAATGCTGTACTGCCACACGGTCGCCAAAGGCGGATTTCAGGCGGTAAATCATCTGCGGTGTCAGGCCGATTTCCGGCACCAGCACAAGTGCCTTGCGGCCCAGTACCAGACACTGCTCGATAAGCTTGACAAATACCAGCGTCTTGCCGCTGCCTGTCACACCATACAGCAGTGCGCCATGGGCTGCATGATCGGCCAGATGGGGAGCCAGTGCGTCGTATGCAGCCTGTTGCTGCGGCGACAAGGTAACATCCAGCGGTTTTTGCGGAATGTGGCTGTACAGGTCGATGGTCTTATTGACTTTTTCGCAGCACAGCACGTCCTTATCGCACAAGCGCTCCAGTACGTCCTTGCTGATACCCTTTTCTTCCAGGTCATTCAAAAGGCGCGGACCACCGCCCAAAAGTGCCACTGCCGCCAGCTGTTTTGCTGTGGGCTTAGGCTTTTGGGGCAGCTGCCCCACCAGACGATACTGGTTTTCGGTGTGGCGCGTCAGCTGTTTTTGCAGCACAGGTGTTACGCCGTCCTCGGCCAGAGCAGGTTTATAAAGCGCACCGTACGGAATGACGGCTTTTACCGCTTCATAATAGGTGCAAAAGGTACGTTCTCGCAGGAAAAGCACCAGACGCAGCAAATCCGGCGTCAAGGCGGCGGTATCGGGAGCCACATCATATACGGCTTTCAGCTTTGCGCTGACCGGTACTTCATCGCAACCCAGCACGATTCCCATACGGGGCTTGGATGCTTTGCCAAATGGAACCAACACCATACTGCCGCTGCGCACCCGATTTTCCTGATCTGACATGACCAGATAGGTATAAAGTTTGTCGAAATGGTAGGTGGTATTGCTGACTGCCACTTGAACTGTCTTTGCCATACCGCCCCTCCTTTCGACCGTTCGTTTTTATGATTTCTTATTTGCAGTGTGCGCAGATCAGCTTGTACAGATCCTCAGCGCACTGTTCCACCGTATCGTTCACGATGCGCTCGTCATAAGTATCTGCCAGAGCCAGCTCGTTGCGTGCGGTAGCCAAACGATTTGCCAGGCTTTCCTCGGTTTCGGTGCCGCGGCCGCGCAGGCGAGCCTCCAGCTCCTTCACGCTGGGCGGGCAGATGAACACGGTGGTTGCGCCCGGATAAATGTGCTTCACATTGGATGCACCGTTTACATCAATAACCAGCACAACAATCTTGCCGGAGTTCAGGCGAGCGTCCACTTCGCTGCGCAGCGTGCCGTAGAAATTGCCGCAATAGAAGTTGGATTCCAGCACGCCGCCCTCAACCATCAGCTGCTTGAACTGATCTACGGTACGGAAGTGATAGCTTACGCCATCCACTTCGCCCGGACGCGGATGCCGGGTTGTGGCGGAGACCGTCTTTTCAATTTCAGGATGTGCTGCGCGCATGGTAGCGACAACCGTATCCTTGCCAACGCCGGCCGGGCCGGACACTACAAACAAACATTTTTCATTCTGCATGATTTTCTTCCTCCAACAGAGCTTCCGCTTCTTCCTCTGCACTGCCTGCCATACGGTTTGCCACCGTTTCCGGCTGCAGCGCCGATAAAATCACATGGTCGGAATCCATGACCAGCACCGCACGGGCACGGCGCCCGTAGGTTGCATCAATCAAAACACCTCTGTCACGCGCTTCGCGCACCACACGTTTCACCGGCGCAGAGTCCGGGCTGACGACGGTGATCAGGCGTGCCGGGTTGATCATGTTGCCGAATCCGATGTTTACCAGCTTCATACCCTGAATTCCTTTCACTTCAAGTCGAATTATTTTAATCGAACTTACTCGATATTCTGGATCTGCTCACGGATCTTTTCGATTTCTGCCTTGATATCCACCACGATACGGGTAATATCCAGATCCTGGCATTTGGAACCAATGGTATTGGTTTCGCGGTTCAGCTCCTGGGTCAGGAAATCCAGCTTGCGGCCTACCGGCTCTGCCAGAGACAAAATCTCGCGGTACTGTGCCAGATGGCTGCGCAGACGCACCGTTTCTTCATCGATGGCCGTCTTATCCGCAAAAATAGCGGCCTCGGTCAGGATGCGGCTGTCGTCGATATCCCGGTCCTCCAGGATGGTTTTCAGCTTTTCATACAGGCGGTTGGTGTAGTTTTCCACACGACCTTCGGTCAGGCCTTCGATCTGGGTCACAAAGCCTTCCACCGTGTTCAGGCGGCTGAGCACATCCGCCTTCATCTTTTCGCCTTCGGTTGCACGCATGGAAATGAAGGCTTCCAGTGCTGCATCGCAAACTTCCATTATGTCAGCAGCCAGTTCTTCTTCGTCTGCGCGAGCAGCCGTTACGGTCAGAACGTCCGGCATACGAGCCAGCGAACCGGCGGTCAAGTCGTTCTTGACGCCCAGTTCTTCGCTCAGCTGAGTCAGCGCCTGCTGGTAGCTGCGCGCCAGCTCCATGTTCACCTGAACGGTGCTGTCCGGTGCATCTACCGTCTGGACGGTGAGCGCAAGCTCTACCTTGCCGCGGCTGATCCGGGCAGCCAGCTGCTTTTTCAGCTGTGCATCCAGAAAGGCGAAGCTGCGGGGAATGCGGGAACTATACTCAAAATAACGAGAGTTCACGCTGCGAATCTCCACCGTGATGTCACGGCCATGCAGGACTTTTTCCCCACGGCCGAAACCGGTCATACTTAAAATCATGTTTCGCACCTCTTTTTATATTTTCTGTTCTGTGCGGTATAGGGATAAAGCGCTCTTTGGCGCATGGACATATACACGCTATTATATTTTACTCCTTTTGGCCTGTTTTTTCAAGAAAATGAGCCAAAATCAAAGGTGCGCTTTTGTCCGCTTTGACGGAATTTACCGCAGTTCTTCTTGTGCAAACAACAAAGCATCGTCTATTTTCATTTTGTTTCCTTTTCTGTGAAATCTATAAAAGCGGCAGCCGGATTTTTACCGACTGCCGCTTTCCGGCTTTTTATTTTGTTTTGAAGGGAAAACGTTTCTAAATGCACTCGCCTTGTTACTTTTCTACCACGCTGCCTGTACCTAAAATGCGCTCCAGCTCCTGCCGCAGCAGCGGGTGATCTTTAGCCCACAAGTGGCGCGGAACCGCCAGCTTTTGCCGGGTATCGGCAAGGAACAAAACAACCGGCGTATTGCCGTCGAAAATCTCCAAAAGGTTCAGCACCTTGTCCATCTCCGGGCAATGTCTGGTCGGCACACGAATGTACAGACGCTTTTCCGCCTGCTTGGTTTTCTGTGCCAAGCTGGGATT